>JADGNM010000114.1 GCA_017883485.1 Methanosarcina sp. | reverse complement strand
CTATACTAAAAGGTCATTTTGTTGATATAAGGTTAATAAAATGTCCAATAGTCAAATATTATTGTCCTATATTGGCAGGGGTTCGAAATGTGCAATGTAACGGAAGTTAGCACATTAATTTCTAAAGCTTCCATCCAGCGGTAAGAAAGTTCATCTAAAAAAGAATTTTCCCACCAGGATCTTTCGAATTTAACTATTAATAAAAACATTGAATCATATAAAGTGAAATAGAAACATTAAGAAAAAATATAACTCGTTTTATAATAATTTTTGAATCGTCATTGAAATTCGAAAGATACTTGCAAAGCAGCAACTGCGTAAGTTTTAAATATTAAAAATACAATGCTTGTCGTTTTTTAGTAACCTAATAAAGATTAAGGAAGCAATTGTCAACGCGAATTTGCTAGATCCTTGCCGTTGCGATTGATTAGAAATAATACGAAAAAAAAATAGTGTTAAAAAATTAAATTAAGCCTATGCAACTTTGGGTGGTTTCATCAGAAAAACGGCAGAGACCATTCCAAGTACTGCTAGACCGGCTACTATTAGGAAGAATGGCTGGTAAGCACCCAGGAGATCTTTGGCCTGTGCTGATACTATGCCACCTATCGCTGCCCCAATGCCGTAAGCTGTAAAGATAAGTCCGTAGTTCTTGGCGTATTCCTTGGTTCCGAAATAGCTTGCTGTTGCAGTTGGTGCAATTGCCAGCCAGCCGCCAAGACAGCCCCAGAGAAGAATGAAGCCGATCATGTAGGCTGTTGGAGAGGCATAACTCGTGTATATTAACAAGCACGCTGCAATAATGAGCACATATGTTATCAAGGCTGTGTTTCTTGGATTCAGCTTGTCTGTTAGAGTACCGAATATTGGTCTGCCTAGGCCGTTAGCCAGAGCAAAGGGGAATATCAGGGTTGTAATCAATGCCGTTGCTTCAGGTACACCTAAGCCAGCGCCTTTCAGCATATCTTGACCGACAGGTCCTGCAATTCCGATAGCTGTAAGTCCAGCCAACGCTCCGATTGTATAGCACAACCACAGGCCGTAGAATGTACTGGTCTTTGTCATCTCAGCTCGAGTGAGGTTCGCACCTGGGGCAGCTCCTGCTTTTGGTGCTGGTGGCTTCCATCCTGCTGGACACCATCCTGCTGGCGGGAACGCTAGAAACAATGACAATACAATTGTAATGATGAAGAATGCGACACCAAATGTCTTCAAGACAGTCATTATGCCCATTCCGCCATCGAGCAGGAATTTATTTATCTGCGTGATTAACGCCGAAGAGAATCCAAAGCCTAATACAGTAAGCCCTACAGCGAGACCACGTTTGTCAGGGAACCAAGCAGCAGCGACTGCGATTCCACAACCATAAGCTATCCCTACACCAACTCCACCAATGATACCATACAATGGAATTAGCATTAATGGGGATGTAGCAAAAGATGCTACAAACCAGGCGATTCCAACAAGTGCTCCTCCAACCATGGACACCTTCTTGGGCCCCACTTTCTGAATGTAAGGACCTGCCAGAGGCATAGTAAAAGCAAAGCATAAGAGAAATATTATAAATGGCCAAGTCATGTCCATTGCTGTCGGAGCTAAACCGAGAGACTTAAAGTAAGCTGTAATTGGAACTCTCACAACTCCATATGCATAAATGGCACCCAGACAAAGCTGGATTACTAGGCCCACCAGCACCATGAGCCAACGCCCGGACGCTGCGGGCATGCCTAATATCTTGACATCATCTGCCATAAGTTTAACACCTTCGGATGGAAATTACTTCATTCTTATTCAATAGGACAATAAATATTTCAGGACTTACGCAGTTGAACTGAGATAAATGATATTAAGCCTTTGACCGTCTAAAATGTGAATTTAAGTACAATGTTTATTTTACTGATTTGTGCCTCAAGCGCGTAAGCCTATATTGATCTTTACTTGTAACCGTTCAGCCTATCCAGAATTAGTATATTGATATCGATTTTAGTGGATTATATGAGTGCAAATACCAGTCAATAAAAGAAGAAAAAACAAAACCAATAGCCGTAATTTAAGAATAACAATTCACACAAGCTTGCTCACAAGACCTTATAACGATTGCTACTGGCGTTGTTTTGCCCAGGCTGAATAATTACCTGTATTCCTCGAAGACCTGTGCGATTTAGTTTAACTTTTCTTCAATAATCCCTCCATTACCTTCTAATGATTATATAATGGTTTTAATCTACTCTTGTCCCTCCCTATTTAAATTTGGCGGTAATTTATCAGAATTATTCATTATAATATTTGATATATTATTGTTGACAGATTTAACAGGCTCGAAGCAGAATCTAAACCTTACAATTAATCACAGGATGTAGCAAAAGAAATATTACTATCCTTAACAATCGATGATAGAGAATCCTTTTCCATGGAAATCACCATCTATGGCGATCTCTATTAAGTAGAATACTAAGTAACAGAAGAGGTAGTGCTAATATGCTAAAGATCAACCCAAAAACTTCATGGAACAGCACACAGCGCATGCCGGCAGTATCAGCAACAGCTTACGTGGACGACTCAGCCGTACTGATAGGGGATGTGAGGATAGGGGATAGAGTATACGTCGCGCCCGTGGTCTCGCTCAGGGCAGATGAGGCACACCCTATCATCATAGGCGACGAATGCAATATCCAGGATGGCGTAGTTTTTCACGGCCTTGAAGACAGCTCTATTGAGCTGGGAAAGCGCGTCTCAATAGCCCATGGGGCTGTAGTTCACGGCCCCATGAAGATCGGTAATGATAGCTTTGTGGGCTTCAACGCGGTGGTGCATGCATCCACTCTCGGCGAGAAGTGCTTTGTCGCCCATGGGGCTGTAGTCATAGGCGTGAAGCTTGCTGATGGGAAGTTTGTACCACCGGCCACTCTGGTGGATACGCAGGATAAGGCCGATGCACTTGGACCTATTCCGGACAATCTCAAGCACTTCAATGAAGAGGTGGTCAAGGTAAACAAGGAGTTTGCCGCCAGCTACCCCAGTACGCGCCTTTGATTGCATTGGTCGTAGGGAACAGCGATATACTAAGGGAGTTTGCTGCAAGCTACGGCTTGAAATGCAGGACTTGCGGCAGCCGTTAATTTATCTGCCTTTTATTTGACAAAAAAGTACTTTCCAACACTTTCACGTATTTTCTTTTTTTCCTTCTGTTCGAAGAACATCATGTCGTTTGGCTATGCCAGCAATCGACAGCATAGCTATGGCACGCAACCGCGTAAGTCCCTTTGCAATAAAAGACAGGGATATTTTCAACACATTATAAATATCTAAGCTAATCATAGAGATCTAGTATAAAATCCATAACAGCTATTTTGGAATCTTATAACAAGCTATTTGTAAACAGGTGGAATTTTCGTATTATGACTCAGGCAAGAAGACCTCTTATGCTCATGGTCCTCGATGGTTGGGGCTACAGGGAAGCCGAAGAAGGAAATGCCATCAAGGCAGCCAGAACTCCCACCCTTGACCGGCTGGTGAAAGAATACCCCTGGTGTTTTTTAGAAGCCTCCGGGGAGGCTGTAGGCCTTCCGGAAGGTCAGATGGGGAACTCGGAAGTTGGACATCTGAACATAGGGGCAGGACGAATTGTGTATCAGGACCTTACCCGAATAAACCTCTCTATCAGGAACGGAGATTTTTTCAAAAATCCGGCTTTTCTGAGTGCAATTTCAAATGTCAAAGCCAATGATTCAAGTCTTCACCTCATGGGTCTTGTCTCTTACGGAGGCGTTCATAGCTACATGACTCACATTTATGCCCTTATCGAACTTGCACAGGAAAAGGGGCTAAGAAAAGTTTATATACATGCTTTTCTGGATGGGAGGGACGTACCTCCTAAAGCCGCTCTTGAAGACATAAAGGAACTCGATGCGTTTTGTAAAGAAAATGGGAATGCTAAGATCTCGATGGTATCAGGACGCTACTACGCAATGGACAGAGACAAGCGCTGGGACAGGACAAAGCTTGCTTATGATGCCCTGACAAGAGGAGTCGCCCCTTACACAGCCCCTGATGCAGAGACTGCAGTCTCTGAAGCATATAGTAGAGGAGAAACCGATGAGTTTGTAAAACCGACTGTAATCACTGATTCCGAAGGAAAACCTGTGGCGACAATACAGGATAACGATTCTGTTATTTTCTTCAATTTCCGGCCAGACAGGGCACGGCAGCTAACCTGGGCTTTTGTAAATGAGGACTTCGATGGTTTTGTTAGGGAAAAGCATCCGAAGGTTTACTATGTCTGCATGGCCAGGTACGATGAAACCCTTGATTTGCCCATCGCTTTTCCTGCGGAAGAGCTGGAAAATGTACTTGGAGAAATACTTAGCAAACACGGGCTTATTCAGCTTCGTATTGCCGAAACCGAGAAATACGCTCATGTGACCTTTTTCCTGAACGGTGGACAGGAGAAGTGTTATGAAGGTGAAGACCGCTGCCTGATCCCCTCCCCGAAAATAGCTACTTACGACCTCAAACCTGAAATGAGCGCATATGAGGTTACGGATGAGGTTATCAGGAGAATCCAATCGGGAAAGTATGATGTTATTGTCCTGAACTTCGCAAATATGGATATGGTCGGGCACACCGGAATTTTTGAAGCTGCAGTAAAGGCGGTAGAAGCTGTAGACAAATGCGTGGGCAGGATTGTTGAGGCTCTAAAAGAAAAAGGAGGCATAGCACTTATAACTGCAGATCACGGAAATGCCGAGCAGATGATAAACTTAGAGACAGGAGAGCCGTTTACTGCACATACTTCATGTCCGGTAAAGTGCATTTACTTCGGAAACGATGAGGTAAAAGCCCTTAAGAATGGGAAACTTAGTGACCTTGCACCGACTCTTCTTGAACTTCTCGGAACCCCGAAGCCGCAAGAGATGACAGGAAAATCACTTCTAGTAAAAGAGTGATTAAAAACAGGGAAAACTACCCGAAGCTTAAAACAGAGGCGCAGAGATTTCCGGATTATAGCCTGAAAGCCCTGAAGATTTAGTGGGGTTGGGGAGGCAGACTGCTGTGTTCGTATTCAGAGAGCCTGAGAAATGCTTTCCAGCCGATCCGGACGGATCAACGAGTACGACGACGTTTGAAAGGTAGCTAAGGCATTGTATCATCCTGTGCCGCACCTCCACGGCAATTGCGTGCCCTTCTTCAATAGAAGCTGCAGCCACAGCTCCTGGAAATTCTACGGACTGCAGAGAATTAAGCCTGGAAACAGATTCATAAGCTGAAATCGCAGCTAAAAAGAATTAAGAAGATTAGCAAACCTGCAAGATCTTCTGCTCTGCCGTAGCCGTAAGTGAAACGTTTGTTCGGCTTTTTCCGAGACAGAACAAAGGCAAGACCCAGGGGAATTGTAGTTGCAGCATCTCCAAAATTATGGATTGTATCGGCTAAAAGGGCTACACTTCCTGAAACCCCGTAAATATCGATCTAAAAAAGAGCTATCGCCGCAAGTCCTACAAAGGACCACTTGACTGCATAGAATCCTCTATCCGTGGAAAAAAGCTCGGGATTCATAACCATATGCGTATGGGCATTTGTATGCCTTTCTGGAGATGTCCTGAGTTACGCTTATACCAGTCCAGGCCTCCTTACCTGCATCAGTAAATTTCTTTAAAACCACTTGTCGAGAGTTTTCTGTTTTGCTCCTGAAGCGGCTTTAAGTCGTTCTGCAGCTTTTTCCACCCTATCAACCGAAAAACCGTGATTGTCACTGAGGAATCCGACAAGCTTCTCTGAATCAGGTTTGTTCCATTTTACCTCGTAATCATCCGATACCTCAGGATGTATAAAGAGTTCTCTTATCGTGTCCACAGCTTCGATTTCGATCCCTTTCTCGCGGAGCACGGCATGGATATTGCCGTATTTTTTAATGAGCTTGAGAGCTGTTTTAGGGCCTACTTTCTCCAGGCCTTTATTATAATCCGTGCCTACACAGATCGCAATATCTATAAGCTGTTCTCTGTCAATTCCAAGAGACCCAAGAGTTTCGTCCAGTTCTATAATTTCGGGTTCGACATCAATGTAAGCATTCTTTCCAGGAAGTTTACGCTTTCCTGTGAAGGCAAGGTTCCGGATAACCTTCGGAGCTCCGAAAAGGAAGGAGTCATAGTCCTGAGAAGCAACGCAGTCGGCATCCTTTTTGAGAGCCATATGTGCAGCCTGCGCTTCCCCTTCGCAGGGGGCCTGAACAAAAGGGATCCCCATAATGCTAAGAAGATGTTTCGAATCTTCAACGATCTCCTGGTTTACCTTTGAGGAAGCCTGTGCATATCTGTAGGCAGCTTCAAGATCTCCTTCAACCTTTGCATTTTCCCATTTTTCCCGTGCAGATTCTCTTACTTCTTTCCTGTGGTTGAGGATTTCGGATTTCAAGTCAGGGGGCTTGCCGTCAAAGACGAAGATAGGCCTGATACCTGCTTCAACAAGGCTTGCTGTTCTATAGAGCAGGCCTGAAAGATGGGAGGTTGTTCTTCCCATGGGATCTACCAGTGGACTTCCGTCCCGCTGGCGGATAATGCTCAAAAACTGGTGAAGTGCGTTAAAAGCATCAATAGCAACCACCTGGTTTGAAAGCTCTGAAAGCTCAACTTTTCTTTTCTGAAGCAGACCACCTATATCCGTGCCCATGTTTTCCCTCAAAGATGCTGAAGTCAAAAGGTACCTTTAGCGATGCGTTAATGTAAAGAGCAATACTTTTTATGCGTACTTATAGTCACGCCTATAATTGCTGCAACAAATAACATTTTGTAGCTCATCTAAAGTTGCAGTATTTAGCCTCTTGACCATAGATGTTGATTTGTGTTTACAAATATGTCAGAAGATTTAAATCAAATTTACTGCGGAAGGTCTCTGGACATGAACCTTAATGAATATTTTAAGTACCATCTGACATTCAATAGGATAATCTCCCCTTCATAATGCTTCCATTTAAAGGAATTTACTGGCATAACATATAACTAACTACTAAATTTCTATTATTTCAGTAAATCCTTTTCATAATTTTTTTGCAACGGAACCGCCCGGAGTACCCGCAGGTTGCAAGGAACGGGCTCTATGTCGTTTGCCTCTCTCTTCTTGCCTCCTACGACCAGAATTTCCTTCCTGTCAAAGTTAAGATCTCGAACCCGTACATTCAAAGCCTCTGTGACCCTGAGAGCCGGTGTATACAACAAGAGAATCCATATCTCATACTTCTCGCTAAGATTCGGCAGCGAAAGGAGTTTCTTAATCTCCTGCACAGTTAGCCATTCCTTTGAATATTTCATTCAATATAAAAGGTAACAATAACTCTTAAATGTTAACTTTCGGAGTGTACAAACCACAGAAAACAGAACACCTATAGTAAAAATTGTACAAAAAAGTTAACACTTTGTCTAAAGTGTTAACTTCGTTTTAACCTGTCCACTCAATGAATAAAACAATAAATCAATTATCAGTTACTTTTATATATTTGATTAAATAATGATATATTGTTTTATATCTTTATCCAGCTGAGTGATTTAAGACGTCTCTGCGGGAACTTAGACAACTATCACTCAGCTGAAAAAGGCTCTCAAATTAGCTCCGAAAATCGGCATTCTAATTTGATAGGCACTTCTCAAAGTAAGATCAATCCGTTCAAAATATCAGTTCATGCCAAAAA
>JADGNM010000113.1 GCA_017883485.1 Methanosarcina sp. | reverse complement strand
GCCTCCCCAAAACCAGTTGGCTAATATCGATTTTGACGTAATAGGTACGTCTGATTACCAACTGATGGAAAAATGAAAAACACGATCAATAGCTAACAAGTATAAAAAATTAGCTCACTGAAATTTCCCCATTGAATCTTGATAAAGATGCCTATTGATATTGTTTTACCCAGGCTGAATAGTTACAATGTTTGTTATTATTTGTGGTAATCCAACATTATATGGTTGATGCTTTCATACACTGAAGCAGATCTGCTCTAACCTCGCTTAAATGCATAACAAAAAGGGGGGACATATTAAGGGTATTTTAGGAATAACATCCATCAAATAATAGAGGAAAACCTTTTTTTTACGTCAATGGAACATTGTATTAATACCTTCCAGCAATCTGCTTTCTGTTTGTCCTTTAACCAAAAAATTCCGGGCACCCTTATCTACAGCATAAAATCCGATTGTTTCATCCTGCAGTCCAGTTAAGATAATTATAGGAATAAGCGGGTTTTCATTTTGGATGCTGGAAAAGTGTTGACACCGTTGCTATCCGGCAATGATAGGTCTAACAATATTACATCAAAAGGTTGCTCTTTAAGAACAGTTAAAGCTTCATTTAATGTTCCGACATTTTTAAATTCATATGAGAAATTGGCAAACTCTTCGTGATGCACTTCAATTAGATAAGCGTCTCCTGGATTATCTTCAATAAGCAAGATTTTCTTTTTTTCGATAACTATCTGTCCTATCACGATTATATTGACCTAAAAAAATTTTACGAGTCATAAGCGGTGTGAGTGGTCAAAGCTCAAAGATGGCAGTATCTGAATAGGAAAAGAAACCTGCACTAATAACACGCAAGCTTATAGTAGGATGAATGGCTGAACTTTCCGTCCTTTCACATTCTCGATTTTCACATAGATTAAGTTCTGTGTAATGATTCAGAGGGTGAAATTTACTTCCTCTTTTTCTTTGAAAATGGAAATTGAACAAAATCTAACTGAGTAAGCTGTATATAGTAAAATTAACAGATTAATGTAATGTTTTTATTTTTAGTATATAGCACAATTTAGGAGGAGGATAACATGGGACTGCTGAGTGATTTTAAAGAGTTTCTTTATGAATATAAGGTAATTCCACTGGCAATTGCTTTGATATGGGTATCGCCGCCACTGCCTTTGTAAAATCTTTTGTAGATAACATCGTCATGCCTATCATCACACCTTTTATTCCTGGTGGAGCTTGGGAGACTGCAACGCTTTCAATTGGACCCATAGTATTGAGATGGGATGCCTTTCTGGGAGAAACTATAAACTTTATTATCATCGCATTTATACTCGATTACGTAAGTGCTATGAGATAAAACATTATCCTTAAAGTATATTTGTACCGGAATTTTTAAAAAATTTACTATGTTAATTTGAGACAGCCTATTAGCCCTTTCCGACTTCACAAACTATATGAAGGTTGAAATATCCACCATTGATCAGATATCAAATTTATACTAAGCATTATATATAAACCAAATTCATTTGTAATTAGCAAAGTTACTTTAAGAGAACAAAATTGAGGAATCGGAGAAAGGTAAAAAGGTAAAAGGTAAATAATGAGACTGTTTAAATGAATCCCGTACCCCAGAGGATCACTGATGAATCTTACAAAGCAAAGGGATATTCCTCTTTACATTTATCATGCCGGGCAGTGTGACCCTAAAAAATGCACCGGAAGGAAAATGGCCTGCTTTGACCTGGCTCGCCTGTATAATAGGGTGTCAAAACTCCCTCGTTCGGCGATCCTGCTGGATCCATTGGCAGAAAAAGCTCTCTCTCCTGCAGATGCGGGAAAAGGAATTATTGTGCTTGACTGCTCCTGGGAAGAAGTGGAAAGGATTTTTCCCGAGCTTGGAAAGCTGAATCTTGATCACAGGGCTCTACCTTACCTGCTTGCAGGCAATCCCGTAAATTTCGGAAGGCCCTTTAAGCTTAACTCTGCAGAGGCCTTTGCAGCAGCCCTTTACATTTTAGGAAATAAAGAGCAGGCTGAAAGAGTCCTGTCCAAGTTCAATTGGGGGCACAGTTTCCTAGAGCTGAATAAAGAACCGCTTGAAGAATATTCAAACGCGAAAAACAGTACCGAAATTGTCGAAATCCAGAGCCATTACGTTTGAACTCATTTATTCCGAATCTGCTGGATAAAAGAGCAAAAGAGCTTCTGATATCAAAGACTGAGACAAAGGTAAAGGAGTTGCACAATGAGAGTACTGGTCAAAAAACAGATTGGTGTTATCGGAGCCGGAGCTTGCGGCAGCGAAATCAAAGCTCTTGCAGAAATGGTAGGGAAAGAAGTAGCAAAAAGAGGAGGCTTTCTTCTCTGCGGGGGCCTGGGAGGAGTTATGGAGGCAGCAGCATACGGAGCAAAACAGGAAGGAGGAACAACCCTTGGAATTTTGCCCGGAGCACTCAGGAATGAGGCAAATCCCTGGATAGATATTGCTGTCCTCAGCGGGATGGGACATGCCAGAAATGCTCTTATAGCCCAATCCTCAGATGCCTTAATTGCAGTTAATGGAGAGTACGGGACTCTTTCGGAAATAGCGCTTGGCCTGAAGATGGGAAAACCTGTTATTGTGCTTGAATCTAAATGGGAAATCGAAGGCTCTCACCGCGCAAAAAGCCCTGAGGAAGCTGTAGAGCTTGCTTTCAGGCTGATTCAAGAGAATGAAATGGGCTGAAAATAATTTAAACAGTAGAACTTTGATTAAGAAAGGAAAAGAGGGCAGATTTCATATACTTGAATCTAATTTTAGTTACGGATGACAGTATATTTTGAAATTTGATCCAAAAATTTATATCACAAAAAGAAACTTGAAGAAATAAGGATCAGATTAGGCTTAAACTGGCAGGAATGCGGGGTACGTTGATATTCCTCCAAAGAATTTAATAAAAGTTAATCGGAGTTTTAAATGCACCTTATAGTAACGGAAAAAAATATCGCAGCAAGGAGGATAGCTGCTATTCTGGCTCCAAAAAACCCTAAGAAGGACAGAGTCAGCGGAGTAGATGTATATAGATATGAAACCGGATCTGATGGAGATAGGCAGGAGACTGTGGTTATAGGGCTGTCTGGCCATATAGTAGGAATCGATTTCCCCAAAGAGTATAATAACTGGCAGAAAGTCGATGCCAGAGCCCTTATCGATGCGGATATTATAACAACTCCTATCAACCGTAAGATCGCAACCGCCCTCAGGAGCCTGGGAAAAGAGGCTAGCAGGGTCACAATTGCCACTGACTATGATAGAGAAGGCGAACTTATAGGAGTCGAAGCCCTCAATATCATAAGACAGGTGAATTCCGATATTCCTTTCGACAGGGTCCGTTACAGTGCTATAATCCCAAAAGCAATAGAAATTGCATTTTCAAACCCTACTAATGTTGATTTCAATCTTGCTGATGCCGGCCACTCAAGGCAGGTTATTGACCTTGTATGGGGCGCAGCCCTTACCCGTTACATTTCCCTTGCAGCAGGCAGGCTTGGGAAGATGTTCCTTTCAGTAGGGAGAGTCCAGTCTCCAACTCTCTCTCTTATAGTTGACAAGGAAAAGCAAAGGAGCGTTTTTGTCCCCACTTCTTACTGGGAGATCCATGCTGAACTTGAAAATGAAAAAGGGGAAACTTTTTCTGCCCAGCATTCAACTCGCCGCTTCCTGAACAAAGAGGAAGCAACAATGGCTTTCAAGAAGCTTGGAAAACAAGCCGAATTAAGGGAGATAGAAACCGGGAAAAGAACTGACCATCCTCCCACCCCATTTAATACTACAGGATTTATCAGTGCAGCAAACTCAATAGGGCTCAGTCCGGCAAACGCTATGCGAATAGCTGAATCTCTCTATACGAACGGGTACATCTCGTATCCCAGGACAGATAATACGGTTTATCCCGATACCCTGGATTTAAGGGCACAGATAGAGATTTTCAAAGAAGGTTATTTTAGAGATTATTCAAATGCCCTGCTCGAGAAACCCGAACTTATTCCTACGAGAGGAAAAAAGGAAACTACTGACCATCCTCCTATTTTCCCTGCCTCCCTTGCAAAAGAGTCCGACTTAAAAGAGGAAGAGTGGAAAGTTTACGAACTGGTTGTCAGGCGTTTTTTTGCGACCTTTGCCGGACCAAGCGAATGGGAAACCATGCGTTTGAAACTTGATATCAATGGAGAAGAATTCAGGGCAAGCGGGGCACGGCTGGTTGAGCCGGGCTGGAGATGGTACTATCCTTATAATGCTCCCGAAGACAGGGTGCTTCCCGAACTTCGGAAAGGTGAATTCCTGAAAGTGATAAAGAAAGAGATGCTGGATAGAGAAACCCAGCCGCCTGGCCGCTACGGGCAAGGGAGACTTATTAAAATAATGGAAGAATTGGGGCTGGGGACAAAGGCAACCAGGCACGAGATAATAAGCAAGCTTTATTCAAGAGCATACATCCACGGAAATCCCGTGCAACCCACAAATACCTCTTTTGCAGTTATTGATGCCCTTGAAAAATATTCCGCTACAATTACAAAACCGGACATGACAAAGCTGCTTGAAGAGAATATGGATAAGATCGCAGAAGGTAAAACCAGAGAAGCTTCAGTCCTTGAAGAATCGCGGGAGATGCTGAAACAGGTGTTCTCGGAACTCGATAATAACCGGGAGAAGATAGTAGAGTCCCTCCAAGCAGGCCTCAGGGAAGACAAGATCATAGGCAACTGTTTGGAATGTGGAAGCGAACTTATGATCCGACGCTCCAAAAGAGGGAGCCGCTTCATTGGCTGTACCAATTATCCGAACTGTACCTTCTCTCTGCCTCTGCCAAAGAGCGGACAGATTATAGTTACTGACAAGTTCTGCGGGACTCACGGAATGCACCATATCCGTATAATTAACCTGGGAAAGCGGGCCTGGGACCTTGGCTGCCCGCAGTGCAATTTCATCGAGTGGCAAAAGGCCCAGCAGGAAGAGCAGGCTCAGCAGCCGAAAAAGGAAAGACCGAAATCGATAAAGGATATCGAAGGTGTGGGAAAAGCCACTGTAGGGAAACTCGAGGAAGCGGGAATAAAAAGCATAGAAGCACTGATGGAAGCCAATGCTGTTGAGCTTGCAAAAATAATAAAGATCAGCGTAAAGAAGATTAAAAACTGGCAGACTTCGTGCAGTAACACCGTTGAAAACTTTTCAGTTGAAACCGATACCGTTGAGAACGCGACTGTTGAAACCGATGCTGTTGAAACCGCTACTGTCGGCACTGCCAGGAACTATTGATCAAAACATTAGAGCAGTTACATGTAATATTAGGGATTTGTGAAGCCTGTCAATCTATATAATTATAAAATATTTATAAATCTATTCGTTTCACAATATAACGTCAAGGAGTTTTTTATTCTGGAGATTACCTTTAAAGGCGGTTGCAGAGAAGTCGGGCGTTCCGGTTTGCTTGTAAATAAGGAAGTCCTGCTCGATTATGGCATTAAAGTAGGAGATCCTGCAGAGTATCCTCTCAACAGTATGGAGCCGAAGACTGTACTTGTTTCACATGGGCACCTTGACCACTGTGGGGCTGTGCCTAACCTTATGTATCAGGACCCTGACGTCTTCATGACTCCACCGACTGCGGAATTTACAGGCCTTCTAGGGGAAGATACTCTCAAAATCTCAGAGACCACACTGTCGGGTGTATCCCCGTTTGATCCCGAGGACCTCCAGAAACTCCGCAGGATAACCCGAAAAAAGCACTATGGGGAGACTTTTAAAACCAATGGCTACAGGGTTTGCTTTTATAATGCAGGCCATATCCCCGGAGCTTCGGGAATCCGCCTTGAGTCCGATTCCGGAGAAAGTCTATTTTATACCGGAGATTTCAACTTGAAAGAAACAAGGCTTGTGCCCGGTGCAGCCGAATTTCCCGAGGCAGATGCTCTCGTACTTGAAAGCACCTACTTCGGTGAAGAACATCTTCCGCGAGAAGAAACCGAGGAAAAATTCATCGAATCCGTTCTGGACACCCTTGATAGAGGGGGTACTGCCCTTATCCCTGCCTTTGCAATAGGCAGGACCCAGGAGATCCTGATGCTTCTTGACGCGCACGGTATCAGGACTTATGTGGACGGCATGGGCCTGGAAGTATACAAAATCCTTAGAAAATACCCTGAGTACCTGAAGAATCCCGAGCTTCTTGACAGAGCTTTCGAGCGTGCGATTGCCGTAAAAGACAGCAGCGGGATTCAATTCTTAAAGAGCCTTCGGCAATTGTCACTACAGCCGGGATGCTGAATGGAGGACCAGCCCTTTTTTATCTGAGCCGGCTTTACAAAGACCCCAGATCGAAAATCCTGCTTACAGGCTACCAGGTTGAAGGCACAAACGGTCGGCTTGCTCTAGAACAGGGTATTGTTGAGACAAGAAGCGATGTCCTGACTCTCAAGCCCAAAATCGAGCAGTACGACTTTTCAGCCCACAGCGGAGATAGTGAGCTTAAAGATCTTGTAAAAAATTTCTGCAAGAGAGGGACCGAAAGAGTCTTTGTAGTGCATGGGGACAAAACCGAAGCTTTTGCACAGTGGATTTCGGAAGAAATCGGTGTAGAAGCCTATGCACCGACAAACGGGGAATCCTTTACCTTTTAAAAATAAAAAGAAAGGATAAACAACCTTTTAAATGCCTAGTGTCGCGAAAAATTAATTATGGAACATAATATTTGGGTAACCTTTTATTATTATAAAGGATTCATAGCTTATCCAGGTGATCCACAATTAAATTTTCATGATACTAGAAACACTTAAGCCCCGAAAGCTCCATTAACTGAATATGATCCTCAATCCTGAATCCGAAGTTCTTGAGACACTTGCAAAGAGTATCCTGCTGGCTGCCCGGACTGCTCCGAAAGCCAGAGGAATAGATGACATAGTGACTGCCCTTATCGAAAAGGAAGACATTGAAGTCCTCGTTTCGACTATGGAAAAGCTGGGAGATGAAAAAGGTGCCGGCTTCACCTACGTTTTTAAAAGAGATGCTGCAAACCTCAGAAACGCCGGGGCTGCAGTCCTTATAGGTGTAAAAACCAGTGGAGCTGCGGGCTTTGATTGCCGAGCTTGCGGCTTTGAGACCTGTGCAGAAATGTTGAACCGGCAAAAGGTAGAAGCAGAGTTCAAAGGTCCACAATGCATGTTCAAGTATGCAGACCTGGGAATCGCCGTAGGTTCAGCTGTTGCAAAAGCCAGGGACTTATGCATTGACAACAGGGTTATGTACACTGTTGGTGCAGCCGCAAGGGTTTCTGGATTGCTTGATGCTGATGTTTTCATTAACACTTCATATATTGATAACAGTCCTAATAGCGTGTGTGAAGCACAGATATTAGGTATGCCTGTTATTAGTACGAATGTAGGAGGTATTTCAAGCCTGATTGAGAATGAAAAAACCGGATATTTGGGACCAGCAAACGATCCTTATTTTTTAGCCTCAAAAATCATTGAAATAAGCAATAATCCGGAAAAAGCTTCAAAAATTGGAAAAAATGCAAGCTTGCTTACAACAAAGGTTATGGGATCGTATTTGGCGACCTGACGGTTAAGGGGGCAATCTTACGGCATCTTCCGGATTACTTCAGATATCGGCACAAGATTATACCTGTTGTCAAGATAAAATTATATTTATCC
>JADGNM010000112.1 GCA_017883485.1 Methanosarcina sp. | reverse complement strand
AAGGCAGGCACAAGTATATCCTGCTCGCTTCGCCTGCGAATTTTCTTAAACTTCTCGAGCTGGGAGGTATTCCCGACAGCGATGTCGTTAACCAGACTGTTTACGCTCAGTAGCCGTTCACGTACAGCATTGGTCACCTCGCCCATGGAAGCGTAGATGCCAACGTACTTTCCTTCAACGCTTTTTGTGTGATCGTTCACAGCCATGCGGTTCAGCACATTGTTGCACTCTACTAGTCCTTGCAGACCCTCAATGCAGTTGTTGACGTTGTTTTTGATCTTGTTGAGGTCGCCGTTGTAATTATCGGTAATAGGCTCAGGAATTTCACCACGGCTTAAACTCTCGACAAAGGATTGGAGCATCTCAAGTCGAATTTTTTCGTCTTCTTTAACTAAACCATGAGAGTCTTCTCTTTTTTTTGCTTCCGAAGTCAGGTCTAAAAATACCCCGGTAATGTAAGCCAGCTTTCCGGTGTCATCACAAACCAAGTGAGCTTTTTCTTGAATGAATGCCGTACTACCATCGGATTTTTTGATCCTGTATTCAATTTGATAAGAACTTTTGTTTTTCTTTGCTTTCTTTACAGCTTTATCGATTACTATAATGTCCTCTGGAAGAACAATATCGGACCACAATAATTTTTGGTTAATAAAATCCATTTTGGAATAACCGGTTAGCTTCTCTACATTTGTACTTATGTAGTCCATGCCCCAGGACAATTTACTCGATGATCTGAAAACAGTCACTGGAATATTGTCTATTAGCCAGCTTATATCTTCCGCTTTAAAATCCAAATTCTCAGTCAATTTTTCAAGTGAGTTGTTGTGTTTCGGTTTCTCAAAACCGGAATGTATAGATACCATACTCTACCCATCTCCTAGTCAGTTATATACTTACTGTAAATATAATTATTATATGTATATTTCAGCAAATATTTAAGTATATGGTAAACAAATAAATGTTTCAACAAGTTGACGTCAGAGATAGCAAGCAATTAATTTTTTTAACCTGTAAATGAAGAAAAATAGAAAGATTAATTATATATCAGAAAGGTAGAATAATTGCGATGCAAGGTGATGCAAGGTAATGACAAAACAGGAAATCGTACACGACTACGAAATCTGTGATGAATTCTGGACGAAAACAGAATCATTAGTTCATGCCGATCCATGATTTGCGTGCCAATTGCCTACGGATAATCGACATCTACCCCGAGAATTTCCTTCTTCCCGGCAAAAACGTCTCTTGCTATCTCGGCACAGCCTATGGCAGCATGCCACTTTCCGAGGCTCAAGCATTCCTGTCCCAGATGTGCACTGATCTTTTTCTGCACATACTCTACTTCTGCCACGGAACCCGCAAGGAAAATCTCTCCGATCGTCCCGTAGTCCTTGAGAAGAAGCTGCATTGAGGCTATTTCCATAGCTGCAAACAGGGCAATAGCATCCAGAGCAAGCAACGCCGGATTTTCTCCCTTTTTGGCGGCATTAAGTAATTCTTCCCTATCTTTATATGGAGTCTTCTTCAGAACTCCTGCCTCTATAAAGGCCTGGTTTGCGGTCTGCTTTCCGCTATCTACATCTCTGATAGCTTGCAGGTCAAGAGGGCCGTGGTGGATCCCGGGAGCAAATATGCAGGCATCGATTGCACCTATTACCTTTCCTTCGGCAACGGCAAGAGTAACGGTATTTGAACTTATGTCGGAAACCACAAAATCCTGATAGCCAAGGCATCGGATATGGTAAGCAATCCCAAGCTTTTCCGGGCTTGTGAGGTGAGAAAAGACTTTCATCCTTGGATCCACTTTGCTCTCCGTATGAAGGCCAGGGATAGCTATTGCAGGAATGCTCGAGTAGCGGATAGCATCAAAAACTCTTGTGCCCCCGCCTGTCTTTTTGCCAGCCCCTTCGATGCTCTTTAGTCCACGTCCTTCCAGCTTCCTCACATCCTTAATCAAGGAAAAGCCGTCTCCCATCGAGTATGTCAGCGCAACCAGATCGATTGCCTCGCGCTGAATTCCGAATTCATCTTCAATAGACGCCAGGATTTCATCCTCTGACATAGCAGCCGCTGCAGCCCTTTCAAGTTCAAAGGTCAGGACTTTATCCCTTTCTTTCAGAGCAAAACGAATTCCAGTCGTTCCATGGTCTATCCCTATAAATGTCAATTAATTGTCTCTCCTTTAGCGCCTCAGAGGGCAGTTTTCAAGATTTCATTTAGTTCGTTCATTATTCTGTCTCCCTCTTCAGCGGTCCCAACTGTTGTCACAAGCCTTATTTCCTGGAAACTCCTGCCTTCCGTGAGCAATAGCCTCAAGTTTCCCCTTGAATCCGAACGCAGTACTTTTCCGGTAAGAATTCCCCCTGCGATACCTTTTACACAAATTACGGACGGCACCACTTTTTTTATTTCAGGGTGCTGGCTTACCAGGCTTACGAGTTTTTTTCCAGCCCTCCCCCCAATTATAGTTGTATGAGTTCCTCCAAGCTTATTCCTGGAGGAGTTTTGCGCATTTTGGTGTATTGTACTTTTATTTTCCGTCATTTATATCAAACCGAGGATCACGCTAGGGTAATCTTCCCATCAGATGTTTTCAAGTTCCTTCATACCCATAAGCTTGACATTCTCTTCTTCAAGTGTTTTGACTGCCTTTTCAATCTCGTTAACTCTGACGATCAAAAGGGCCTTTTGATTCCTGGTGACAAATGCATAAGCATAATCAATATTGATCTTAGCTTTTCCAAAGACTTCCGCGATACGGGACATACTGCCAGGGACATCATCCATCTCGATTCCCAGAACGCTAGTTTCGGATACTGTAAACCCTGCGTTATGAAGTATACTGTAAGCATTGTCGGTATTGTCTACTACCATGCGGATTATCCCAAAATCCCCTGATTCAGCAATGGTGAATGCTCTTATGTTTATGCCTGCGCTTTTTAATTTATCTGCTACGTTTGCAAGTCTTCCAGGTTTATTTTCCGCAAAAAGGGAAATCTGCTTTATTATCTTATCTTCCATTCCAGCACCCTGTCTTATATCCATTATCTCTATTCATTAATAAGTTTCTATAGATATTTACACTTACTTGATTTACGTTTCAACATCATATCGGGCTCTTTCAGAACTCAAATCTTCCGGTTATCAATGACTTTCTTTGATTTACCTTCGGAACGGGGAAGAGAGCCATGTTCAACCAGTTCTACCTCGACTGCAAGGTTCAGTACGTGTCTGAGCGCACCAGAGATTTTCTTTTTGAGCGCCATCATGTCTGACATGCGGTCACTGAAAGCGGATTCATTCATTTCTATCTGAACTTTCATATCATCAAGCGGCCCAATTCTGTCCAGAATTATCATGAAATGGTTTCCGACTTCAGGAATATTCATGAGGACCTATTCAACCTGTCCGGGGAAAACATTTATTCCACGCACGATTAACATATCATCCGAACGCCCACTTATGCGTGTAATCCTTGGATGCGTTCTGCCGCAATTGCAGGGTTCAGAAAGTTTTCGGGTAAGATCCTTAACTCTATAGCGAATAAGGGGAAGGGCTTCTTTCGTGAGAGTTGTGATTACGAGTTCCCCACTCTCTCCGTCAGGAACAGGCTCTTCTGTTTCTGGGTCCAGGATTTCAACCAGGAACTTGTCTCCCCAGACATGGATTCCGCACTGCTCCGAACATTCGGTAAATAGAGGGCCACACAGTTCTGAAGTTCCGTAAATATCGTATGCCTTAACCCCTGATTCGTCTTCTATCCTTTTCTTGAGTTCTTCTGACCATGGCTCGGCCCCGAAGAACCCCATTTTTAACTTCGTGTCATCCCTGATGCTGATGCCCATCTTTCTTGCAGTCTCGATCATAAGAAGGAAATAAGAAGGTGTACAGGCTATGGCAGTTGTACCAAGGTCTTTCATCAGTTCTATCTGGCGTTCGGTATTGCCGGAACTTGTAGGAAGTACGGTTGCTCCCAGTTTTTCGCTTCCGTAGTGAGCGCCTAGCCCACCTGTAAAAAGCCCGTACCCGTAACTCACCTGAAGAATATCTTCTTTTCCCATGCCAACAGAACTAAATCCCCGCGCAAGGGACACAGCCCATTCGTCGATGTCCTTCGGAGTGTACCCTACTACTGTCGGTTTTCCTGTCGTACCCGAAGAGGCGTGGAAGCGAACAAGTTTTGAATTAGAGACGCAAAACATACCTGTGGGATACGTATCTCTGAGATCCTGCTTAAATGTAAAAGGTAACTTTCTGACATCTTCGAGAGTCTGGATGTCTTCCGGCTTAACGCCATATTCGTCAAACCTGTTCCTATAAAAAGGGGAATTTTCATACACATAATGTACGAGTTCTTTCAATCTTTTTCCCTGCAGTCTTTTCAAATCTTCTACAGGCATTGTCTCCATTTCAGGATCCCAGTATTCTGGCATTTTCACAACTCCAAATTTCTTATATTATGGGCTTTCAATCTTCAAGCCCTCTATATTCTAACTCGCTTTTTGAGTATATCTCGTTCAATGCCTCTTTAAGGTCATGACAGTTTCGATTTTACTTTTCAATTTTTAATATTGTGCATTTCGGAATTTCAATATTTTCGATGGATGTTATACTTCCGACATATATTATATGAAAATTAGCTGAAATCTTATATAAATAATAGCTGTTGGGTAAAAGAGAAATTTTAGATAATTCTAAAAATGACTGTATAAATAGGCAAATAATTTCCTGGGCGAACAAGAACATTTGTTTTGAAAAGTCAGGAAAGTCAAGGATTTGAGATTGTTGAAAGCCAGGTATTCTTGAGAATCTACTCATCCTCGGATTCTTCGATTTCATCCTCAAGAGGGAGATCTTTTGAAGATGCCCCAAGTGAAACTTCAAGAATCTTCTTTGTCCTTTCCCTGCATTTCTGCAACACTTCTCCCATATCGGCAATAACATCGATTCCGGCAGCTCCGGAATGTCCGCCGCCAGTGCCATTGTATTCGTTACTTATGTTTTCCATCAGCTGGCCAAGATTGACTCCTGCATTTACAGCTTCACGTTTTGCTCTGGCACTTATCCGGACGCTTTCGCCTTTGGCTGTACCAACAAAAGAGATATCTGCACCTATATTGATGAGCGTAGAGGATACAGAGCCTCCAAAAGAACTGACATAGGAAGATGCAATCAGCATATCATGCACTCTATCGAGTTCAATGCGGCTTGCTGCTTTCAGGATGGCTATACGCATAGAAATATCCTGTGGGGTAGAAGCCATAAGGTCCAGTACTTCCCCATACTCTACACCGCTGGCTTCTATAATTTTTGCTACAGTACTGAATGTCTCAGCCGATGCATGTTTGAAGTGTCCCGTATCCGTTACAATCCCTGTAAGCATGCCGATTCCCACTCGTCTGTTAATAGGTGCCTCCATTGCTTTTAAGACGTCATAAACTATTTCTACGGTGGATGTTGCATTTCTGTGCAGATAGAACTCGGCATTTTCTGTCAAAGCAGTAGTCGTATGGTGATCTATCACACAGTAATTTGTAAGCTCAATATCGTTTAATTGTGCTTTTGTAGAAGTATCGACGACGACAACAAAACCGTAATTTGCGGGATCTGGCTTATCCACTGCTTCAATTCCAAGTCTTTCAATCAGAACGGACGCTACACGATTACACCCATCAACAAGTCCTACCGTACCCCCTACGGCTTCCGAAAGAGCAAAAGCACTGCTAATCGCATCCGGATCTGCATTCCGGTGACACAAATATAAAATGTTTCGATAGTCAAGGAGCCGGTTGATAAACTCCGCTTCGTCAACTTGCATTGTCCACTCTAGCTACCGCTTCTGTTCTACTCTCGGTTTGGGAAAAATTAATTATTCGGCACTGGAGCCCAGAGCCTTCTGGATTTGATCCTGAAGTTGTTTAAAGCGAGATGTGAGCCTTTCTTCCTGCCTTGAGATGGACTGAAGCTTGAGTGAGAGAGTTTCTTCTCTGTCTTTCAATTTCGAAATGGACTCCTCTTTGCTCGTTTTTAGAACCAGCTCCCCTACATTACGGTAGACCACTGCATCATCAGTCAGTTTTTCTAACTCGTCAAGAGCCATTTTAGACTCTTTTTGCATAGCTTCAATCTGGGATTTCTGCATGGCCAGAGCCTGTATTTGCTGCTGTACCTGCTGAAGCTGTGCTATTTGGTTCTGGATTTGAGGAGGTAATTCCGCTGTCATATAATTTCACCTGGATCTTCAATAAACCTGAAGGGATTTTAATGTTTCTGTCCTTCAGCAGTCGAAAATCTCTTCTCTTATATGGATTGATTTAAGAGCTTCTGCCAAAAATTTAAACGATAAGTTAATCTCAATTGATTAACAGTATAATAATTATTAATCCGGAATGGAAGTTAATCAAATTAGCCTCAAAGCAGAAATAATAAAAGTCGCCTAGAAAAGGATAACATAAATGGATTATCAAATAAACAGGATTAAGATTAATTTGAACTCGAAATCAATGTGCGGGAGATTATAAAATGGAAAAGAGCGGAAATCTTAAAGAAATAAGATCTCTTCTTGAAAAATTTACAAACGCTCACGGAGTGTCAGGCTTTGAAGATAATGTCAGGGAACTTCTCGAATTGGAAATTGAACCTTATGTTGACACAATCCGGAAAGATATCATGGGAAACCTGATAGCCAATAAAAAGGGGGAAGGGCCTTACATAATGCTGGCTGCCCATATGGACGAAATAGGGTTAATGGTCAAGTATATCGATGACAATGGCTTCCTTCGTTTTGTTGAGATCGGAGGATGGTTTGACCAGACTCTTCTTAGCCAGAGAGTCATACTTCACGGCAAGAAAGGACCCATTGCGGGAGTTATTGGGTGCAAGTCTCCCCATTTGATGAAAGATGAGGACAGGAAGAAGTCTGTGAAACTTGAGGATATGTTTATCGATATTGGAGCAAAAGATAGGGAAGATGCTGAGAACCTCGGAATCGAGATAGGTGTGACAGCTTCTGTTGACCGGGAATTCAGGTCCCTGGCAAACGGACGAGTTACTTCCAAAGCCTTTGACGACCGCGCAGGCCTTGTTATCCTCATAGAAGTTATGAAACGGCTGTCAAAACATAAAATCAATGCAAATATTTATGCCGTAGGCACTGTCCAGGAAGAAGTAGGACTCAAAGGAGCAAGAACCTGCGCTTTCGGGATTTGTCCAAACATCGCCCTTGCCCTGGATACCACTGTCCCTGGAGATTACCCGGGCATCAGCAAGACCGATTCCTCTCTTGAAATCGGAAAAGGGCCTGTAATTACCGTAGCCGATGCGTCCGGAAGAGGTCTGATAACCCACCCGCAGATTCTCAAGTGGTTGAAGGAAACTGCCGTTGAAAATAAGATTCCGTATCAGCTTGGAGTTGGTTCCGGGGGTACCACTGATGCAACCGTAATACACCTAACTAAGGAAGGCATTCCCACAGGTACAATTAGTATAGCCACCCGATATGTACACTCTCCCGTTGAGTTACTCGATACGGCAGATTTGGAGGCGTGCGTTTCACTGGTTGTAAAAGCAATAGAAAATGTAAACGAGTATTTCTAAGGCTTCCTGGTTGCGCCAGTCGAGTTGCGCCAGTCGAGTTGCGCCAGTCGAGTTGCGCCAGTCGAGTTGCGCCAGTCGAGTTGCGGCTCGACGATGCGCTGTCCGTTT
>JADGNM010000111.1 GCA_017883485.1 Methanosarcina sp. | reverse complement strand
GTTTTTTATTCTACCATTGGTTATTAATCACACTTATCTGTGATGTCAAAATCAATATCAATCAACTGATTTTGGGTAGGCTGAATAGTTACGATATTTTTAGATTAGAAATCGTGTTTGCTAATCGGGTAAAAATACTTCAGGGAAACCGGAATAATAATAAGTGATTTTCCTTGTTCCGCACCCGAGCATGGCTGGAGCCCTCAAGTTAGAGCAAATAAAAATGGAACTTCAGCCGAGAAGCTGAGTACTGAAATATCAACCGATGAGTCATGGACGATCATATTTCGAGACTTTTTATTATTCTCCGAGTTTTGGTTGATTTCGATCAACTGCCAATGTAATCAATACTACTCTTTTCTAATCTTCTTGACAAAAGAGATAAATTAATAAAGAGGGGCAAAGCCTTCAACCCTTTTCTGATAATAGAGATATTGCTGGGCATACCCGCAATAGGGACCGAAGTATCCCCGTCCCCAATCTCCCATTTTGCTCAGGCTTGCGCAATCTTCGAAGAAATTGTCATCGATATGGTAATGCTGGATAACCTGTCTGATGTGAGTATCTACAGGGAAGGCTTCCAACTTCCCGTATGCGAAAAGTAGAACGCAGTCTGCGACCTTTTCCCCAATGCCGCGGATCCTCATAAGGCGGTCTCTGGCATACTTGTATTCCAGACGGAAAAGGACGTCGAGATCAAGGTCTCCTGAACTCACTTCTACGGCTGCGTCTTTTATGCGCTCGTTTCTGAAACCCAGTTTACATTCATCAAGCATGGAAAGGTCAGCATTTGCAAGGGTCTCAGGGTCTGGAAAGCTGAAATATCCTTCTTCGAGTTCCTGCCCGAAGAGTTGGCTCAAAAGAGTAATTCTTTTCTGGATCATAGGAATGCTTGAAGCCGTGGAAAGCATATAAGATATCAGGCATTCCCAGGGGTCCTGCCTGATCAACCGCAAGCCCCTATATTTCCTTATTGCCCGGTTTATCAGAAGGTCCCTGTCTATGCTTTTGCAGATTGAAGGAAGGTTATCATCGAAGCGGAAATAAAGTGAAAAAAACTCAGGGAGAAGCTTTGAATCAATAAGCAGTTCTCCATTGTCCTGAGAAACCCGGATAACCTGGTCTCCGACAACTCCTGTCCACCAGTCCCCGTCCCGTTCCCAGCGGAAGACCTGCCCGCAGTCGAGAGTGTAGTTAAGGTTAAAGATTTCGGGCTTAAGCCTGTACATCCAGCTCCAGCTCCCTCAAAAAGATCCCCGCGGTTATCGTATCCCCAAGTCCTACCGTAGTTATCGGATATTTCGAAAGTAGTGTCGGAAGTATGCAGAGAATATACTCTCCATTAAAAGCATAAGCTCCCTGTCCGAAAGCCTGTCCGTTGAAGGTTTTAAGGAACAGCTCAAGCTGCTTTCTTCCGATAGTGCTCTCCTGAAGTTTTGAGGCTCCCTCTTCTACAAATGTCCGCCCTTCAAGCCTGCCCGAGGCTGCATATACTCCTGCACAGCTCACTCCGAACTTGAGAGCTTTAAGTTTTCTTTCAGCCATTTTTTGCAGGCTTGGAATTTTGAAATCTCCCAATTTTTCCAGAACCCGGAAGTCTGCAGAGCCTTCTGAAGCCTGTTTAGAATTTAATTCCAAGTTCGGTTTAAAAGCAGTCAGCACAAATTCCCTGGTGTGAATTACAATTCTCGTAAGCCCATATCGCGAAGCCAGCCTATATACCGCATTTCCCACAGCTTCCGCTTCCATGAGTAGAATTTCTTCTCCAGGCACTCCGTGGAAATGACGGAGAGTTGCAAGCTCGTCTTCGTTCATTCCAATACTGTCTAAAATAGATACAAACTCCAGGAATACAGAACTTGCAATCTCTTTGCTTGCAAAGTGTCCGAGCTCCAGGTGAATGCGAAGCTTATCATTTTCGACCTTCCAGCCCTCTAGCTGGCAGAGAATCCTTTCAATAATAGTTTTATAACTGCTGCCGTCAGAATAGTTCTCAAGCAGAAGGTGGAAACCGGATATAAGGGCGCCATCAATCTCGCAGGCATGCTCTATGGCATATTTCTCAAATGCAGGATTGACATAGAGCCTGAGATTTAAATGGTCGCAGGTTGCAATGAAACGGTTTTCTCTCGGGACAATGATCTCTGTCCCGTACAGGGAAAAAGTATCCCCTTTTGAAAAATCAAATACGAAATGGATAGGGTCCTGGCTGCTGGAAACAGCGTACATATTTTCTTCAGAGTCAATTTCTTCAGAGTCTGTTTTCCCAGATCCGGTCTCTGAATTTCCCTTTCTCTCAGTTACTGTGCCAGGAAAGTAGATCGATCTGCCAGAAAACAAAGAAAGCTGAATTTTTGAGGGTACAGCGACATTTGGAATTACCCTCGAAGCCCCTAATTGTGATAGAGCATTTGCCATTATTCCGGCATTTCCGCCCATTCTTACAAGGGATTTCTCAAAATAGCGATTTTTTAGAAACTCGAAAACAGTCGCCTCTAAAACAAGCCATTCGGCTCCGCATCCGTTTTTCATACAGTAGACAAGCCCGGCAACAAAATCGGATTCGGAAAGTATTTTTCCTGGGGGATCTTCTATTTTTCCAAGGATTTCAGTACTTTCAAAATTTTTCAGCAGTTCCGAAATCTCGATTCCGCTGACCCTGTATACAGAATCTATGTTGACATTATATCCGCAGAGTACATTCATCTAACCAGTCCGTTTTGACTTCAAAGGAAGGGGCAGCTTTCAAATTACATCGGTAAAACATTTATTGCCTTTTTTTGCTTCATTCTTGCAAGCATGGCGGTAAAAGCTCCTGCCGAGATTGCATCCCCTATTCCCACTGTTGCCTTTGGCTTGTCAACAACTTTTGAGGGAATAATGACAGCATCATGGTCTGGCCCATAGAGATATCCGTACTCAAACTCTTCTTCGGTACAGAGCCTTCGGCCCACGCAGTAAAGCTTGAAATTGTCCAGGCCTTCAATACCACCCACTGAAATCGGAACCTTCAGCCCGACCTCTGCCTCCGATAGATCTCCAATATTTCCCTTGAAGGCTTTGGCAGATGCAAGAGTTGAAGAAAAGAGAAGGGAGTCCCTGTGTTCTTTAAGAGTAAGAGGGTGACCTTTTTCCAGGATGCAGATGTAGAAGCCAAGTGAATGTACATGAACCCTTTCAAGCGACAGATCCTTTAAAAGCTGGACAGCTCCCTGATAAAGAGATATTATCCCGTTTTCCTCTTTCTTAATTACGGAATAAGAGAGCTCTTCATGTCCAAGCACATTCAGGGCGTTTGCCACTTCCACAGTATCAAGGCCGAGAGAATGAACATGTTTGGCAACAATCTCCGTCAGGATAGCCTTTCTTATGACCCTGTTCTGGATGGATGTGAGTTCTACATGGATGCGAAGCTCTGGATTTAAAGCCTTCAGTTTCTCAATAACCTGCACGGAACGTATAACATATTGCTCATATGTTGACCCGTCCTCATACTCTTCCTTAATTATCTGGTAACCAGAAAGCATTGCCCCGTCTATCGGGAAAATGGAATCAAGTTGTTCGTAAACATCTCTATCCATATCCAGGCGGAGCCATTTAGGGCGGGAAGAAATAATCAGGCGGTTATCTCTCGGTACTGTGAATTTTCTCTCATTACAGCTTACCTGCAGATCCCTGGAATACTCAAGTATCCAGTTGACTTTTGACCCTATATCGGGTTTGAAGGCTTCTTGCGGGGGCTTTAAAATAACTCTTCCATCTTCTACCTTCGGGTGCAGGAGATTGTCAGCAGCTACAAAATACTCTGCCAGTTCTTGAGAGAGCCAGGGAACATATGCCACCACTTTTTTCAGCTCCAGGCAGGCAAGAAGATTAGAAATTATCCCTGCCTGACCGCCCATGCACGCATAGTCAAAACCTAGGTGCCCCTTCAGCCATTCGTGGATATCTGATGTATAAGTAGGAATTTCGGCAGCTTTTCCTTCTCGCATGGAAATAAGGAGGCGGGCCATGAGATCCAGAGGATCATTTATCTCCCTGGGGTACGCTTCGATCCTTTCCTGAATTTCAGCTTCATTAAAAAGTCCAATAAGCTTGGAAATGTCTGCTTCAGTAAGGTGTTTGATGGCGTCAATATTGCTATTGTAAGCTACAAACATCCCGTCAAGGTAAGGAATTGATTCTATGACACTACAAAAAGCATCGATATGATGCTGTTCCCATTCTTGTATTTCCACTTAATAAACCCCCTTGGAGTATTTTCTACCAAAAGATAATGATCTGGAATAAGGGGAAACCGGACTTTTATTTTCCCAAATCATCTTGCTTGGGTCATCTGTTGATATTACTCCATTTTATTTTACATTTTATATTATTTAAATTTGTGCAGATGTGATATTTAAGATTAAAGCACTCAGATATTAGTAGTTCGAATTAATTAATTCGAATCTTACGCTAAAAGGAAGGGGCCGATTCAAAGTATTGAACCGATTAAGTCGTATATTCGGCATTGATCCTGATGTAGTCATAAGTCAGGTCGCAGCCCCAGGCAGTTGCATGCTCCTCTCCCATGTTAAGGTCAAGGGTGATGACAATTTCGTAATTTTCCATTATCTTTTTCAGAAGGGCAAGGTCAAAAGATTCGGAGATTTCGCCGCAATCCACAAGCTCTACTTTTTCCTCTCCTCCTGAAAGAGAGAGAGAAAGCCTTTCCTGCTCAAGTTCGGCACCGGAATAACCTGCAGCAGCTACAATCCTGCCCCAGTTAGGATCTTTTCCGAAAATTGCGGTCTTGACCAGCGGAGAACGTACAATGGCTTTTGCAGCAAGCCTGGCATCCTCGTGTTTCTTTGCGCCCACTACCCTTGCTTCAATAAGTTTGGTGGCGCCTTCCCCATCCTTTGCCATCTTTTTTACGAGCTCCGTAAATACGTAAATCAAGCTTTCCTGAAAGTCATCAAGGCATTCCATACAGGGTTTTATGCCGGACTTGCAGGTGGAGGTTAAAAGTATCATATCATTCGTGCTGGTATCTCCATCCACTACAAGCATATTGAAGGTTTTTTGTACGGCTACTTTTAGAGCCGCGTCTAGAACATCTGCGGGCACTTTTGCATCGGTATATGCAAAACACAGCATAGTTCCCATGTTGGGCTCGATCATCCCTGAGCCTTTAGCAATTGCGCCTATTCTAACTCCGCAGTCAAGCTCAACAGCTGACTCTTTTATGGCTTTATCCGTGGTCATAATTGCTTTTGCAGCAGCCTGACTGCACTCCGGAGTGCTGCCCAGCTCTGCAAGGACTTCAGGAAGAAGTTCCCTGATTTTGGAGATATCAAGCCTCCTGCCAATCACTCCCGTTGAGGCAACGGCAACCGTGTCAGCATCAAGGTCGAGGTTTTCGGAAAGCATCGATGCCATCTCCATAGCGTCCAGAAAGCCGTCGTCACCTGTGAAGGCATTGGCGTTGCCGCTATTTACAATCACAGCCGAAAGCCGATGGTGGGTATCGATCACTCCTTTACTCAGCGTAACCGGGGCTGCAGTTACCTTATTCTGTGTGAAAACACCTGCGGCAGGGCCTTCAGCAAGAATTACCGCAATTCCCATTTTTTCGGCCTTGATTCCGTTTGCAGATACGCCCCTTACCGAACAGATTCCACCTTCTATTTGCTTCATGAGAATTCTCCTGCATCTTCATAGATTTGCTAGACCTTGTATAATATCGCCGCGAGTAACAATCCCTACCACTTGGTCGTCTTCAATTACAGGCAGTCTGTTAATCCTGTGCCTGACCATGTGTTCGGAAGCCTCTTCTACGGATGCTTCAGAAGAGATTGTGTACACATCCCTGGTCATGATCTCTTCAACCTTTGTAGAACCCACATCGGAAAGTATCTTTTTTGTATCTTCCCAACCAAGATATTCCCTGATAGGAACCTCTATAACCTCAAAGGGGCTTGGAAGCCAAAGTTCTCCTTTTTCGGGGATAATCAGCAGTTTTAGCAGGTCGCCCTCACTTACTATCCCTACAAGCTCTTCGCCCTCTATGATAGGGACTCCACTGATGTTGTTTTCTTTCAAGATTTTTGCAATTTCCCGGACCGTATCGTCAGGTTTACAGAATACGACGTTAGGGTTCATGACATCTTTTACTTTCATTTAACTACCCCTTTAGATAAATTCTATTCTTTAATTGATTCGTCACCAGTTATATGTTCTCGCCTGCCTTCCAGCCAGGAGATTTTTCTCCGAGTAGTATTGAAAAAATGATGTACAGAGATTCCTGTGCTTACGGAGCTGCTGCAGGCAGCCATAGTCCAAGTGTTTCATCCAGTCCGAACATCAGGTTCATACTCTGGATCGCCTGTCCGGATGCGCCTTTGACCAGGTTGTCTATTGCAGAGAGCACTACAACCCTGTTATTTTCCTTATCCGATTCAAAGCCTACATCACAGAAATTAGAACCCCTGACAGCGGTAAGGGATGGAATTCCTGAGGGTAACCGGATAAAAGGCTTATTCCTGTAAAAGTCCTCATAAATTGACCTTAATTCATCTGTGGAGAGAGGTTCTTTTGTAAAAAGATGAGCTGTTGTAAAGATGCCCCTGATAGATGGGATTACATGAGGAGTGAAATTGATATTTCGAAGCTTCTGGTCCAGCCGGGCCAGTTCCTGGGAGATTTCAGCCTTATGCCTGTGGGTTGTGAGCTTATAAGCAGTAACGTTTTCCGCAAGGTTTGGGTAATGGGAAGTCTCAGTCGGGGTGATGCCAGCTCCCGAAATCCCTGTTTTGGAATCAAAGAGTGCAATATCGATGAGCCCTGCTGCTGCAAGCGGAGCTGCTGCGAGAATAGCTCCTGTGGGGAAGCAGCCGGGGCTGGCTACAAAATCCTGTTCTGCAACCTCAGGGTGAAGCTCTACGAGCCCATAGGCTGCTTTCCTTGGGTCACGGTGCGTTATTCCATAAACCTCCTCAAATACTGAAGTCTCAAGCCTGTAGTCTGCACTGAGATCAATGACCTTAGTATCCCCGTCAAGCAACTCAGGGACGTAGTTCATTGCAGATCCGTGAGGTACAGCCAGAAAAACAACATCACAGCGCTCCCTGATATTTTCGGAATTCGGGTTTTCATACCTGAGGTCCAAAAAACCTTCAAGATGCCTGTGGGTTAATGTTACTGGTTTTCCTGCAAGACTTCGAGAAGTTGCCAGCTCCAGCTTAACATTGGGATGGTTCACGAGCAAGCGAAGGAGTTCTCCTCCTGTATATCCTGAAGCTCCTATTATTCCAGCCTTGATCATAAATATTCACAGCCTGTGTAATATCAATACGGGATAATTAAACTTGCTATCGAAAATCAAATGAAACACTTCATCTGGCCGTAAAAGCTTATCCAGAAATTCAAGTATGCTGAAAAATTGGATTCCGGCTCTATTATTAAGATCGGGATTTACTTTCCCTGCTTCCATATTTACTTCCTGATACTCGATGAACAGTATTTAGCATTTAGAATGTCCGGTTAATCGGAACCACCCCCGCTTTACAAGGAAGTAAAAAAATTAAATACAATTTTGTATAGCCAACTTTTTTGGTCATCCAAAGAACTAACTGTACGTCATGGTGCTATATTATTAACTCATAACAATAAAGACTATGTATATAACATTTATAATGCTGAAATTCTAACAAAAATTATGGGTTCTAAGGTGAAGGTGGGAAAGCACAGAATGGTCATT
>JADGNM010000110.1 GCA_017883485.1 Methanosarcina sp. | reverse complement strand
ATTGTATCATAATATAAAAGTTGAACATGAAGTGAAAATATATATTGTATCAAAAAAATAAATTATGTTCTATTTTTGCATGGGGGTCGAAATGTAAATGACAATCATTTTTAGTCCGGCTTTTTCTATCCGGTATACAATATCTCGCGTTTTGAGCATGTGGGTTGCGGGCACAGCAATGGCTCCCAGTTTGTGCAGTCCCAGGATACAGTGCCAGAACTCACATCGGCTTTTTAAGGTGAGCATTACATAGTCACCTTTCCCTATCCCGTGCTTTGCAAAGAAATTCGCAGCTTTGTCACTGCAGTACTTGAGGTCTTTGAAAGTAAAGATTCTCTCTTCCCCATTATCATCACACCAGATAATGGCAATTTTCTCAGGAGAATCTCTCGCATATACATCGACAATGTCATAGGCAAAATTGAAGTTCTCAGGGACCAAAAATTTAAAATTTTCCAGGAAGTCCTCATAAGATTCAAAATCAGTTTTGGAAACAAATCGGCTCAGCAAGGAAGTCATTCAGGACACCCTTTTTATCTGTCTTATATATTTTTTTGCATATTCTTAGGCCTGAGGACAGGCTTTTGTTCAAAAATCTTTCTAAGTTTTTATACCGCATATTGAGCTTTCATAAGGTCATAAAGTTTATCTCAAAATGCAATATAACTGTTACAATACAACTGCCAGGAACTTGGCTGGTTCCCCATCCATGGCTTCCATAGCATGTTCGTAATTGGAATCAAAATAAATCGAATCTCCTTTTTTCAGGACAATTTCATTATCGTGAATATAAACCTTCAAATTTCCCTCAAGCACATAATTAAATTCCTGTCCTGCATGAGAGTTTGTTTCAGGTTTTGTCCCATTGGATTTGGGTTCAACCGAGACTATAAAGAACTCGGCTTTTTTATGGATGAACTTTTCGGCCAGGTTCTGGTACCCATATTGCTTTCTCCTTTCAACACAGACTCCTTTTCCATCCCGCGTAAGTGTAAAAATGTTCATGCGCGGCTCTTCTCCTGTCAGGAGAGTAGCCATGTCTACATGCAGCTTGTGTGCGATCTCAAAAAGTAAACTTGCCGGAATGTCTTCAATTCCACTTTCGTATTTCTGGTACATCTCGTCGGATACTTTCAGATATTCTGCCATTTCCTTGATTGAGACATCTGATAATTCGCGCAGTTCATGGACTCTATCTGCAATTTCCTTGTTTTTTTCCTGCATTATGCATCTTCTCCAGCTGGATTTTTTAGAATTAACTTGAAGATTTACTAAAAAACCTTTACGCTTTCCCAGACTTATTAATAATTGAAATAAAATTTTCTTCAAGAATCATTGAAATTATCATTAATTATCATTAATATACATTATTGTTTTGCATCCCGAATTGCGATTCGGGAGCCTGCGGTCCTTTTCACTCGCTTCGCTCGCTCAAGAGGACTAATTTTAAAGTTGCAGCTTAAAATAGATTAAATTTTAGATAAAATCGAAATGTATACGCGCTTATTGTGTGGCGAGGATCTCAGAAACCGTATTTGCCAATTAAAGGGACGAAGACAACTCCACCTTTTTTCTTTTTGTGTATGTTTCCATCGAGATCTTTTTTAATTCTGATGAGTTCCTGAGAATAGTTGCCTACTGGAATTACCATTATGCCTCCGGGTTTTAATTGATCCAGCAGGGGCTCAGGGATGCGGGGGGCTGCACATGTTACGGTTATTCTGTCATAAGGGGCGTATCTGGAATAACCCATTGACCCGTCTTCAAGTATTACGGTGACATTATTGTAGCATGTCTCTTTCAGGTTCTCCCTTGCAAAGTGAACAAGAGGCTCTATGCGTTCTACGGTGTACACATGCCCGCTTTTTCCTACGAGTTCCCCCATTACAGCCGCATTATATCCGGAACCTGATCCTATTTCGAGAACTTTATGTCCTTCGGACAGCTCCAGGAGTTCGCACATGATAGCAACCATGTGGGGAGCGGATATAGTTTGCCCGTAGCCGATGTCCAGAGGAGTATCTGTGTAGGCTGCCCTTTGTTCGTATTCAGGAACAAATTTATGCCTTGGGACACGCAGCATGGCTTCGCGTACCCTTTCTTCCAAAATATAGAACTCAAGCCCTTTTATGAGGCGCTTGCGCAGTTCTTCGAATTCTTTTTCCTCTTCTATTTCCTTTTTATGAGTCTTTTCACCACGGCCCTCTTCGGATATCACGCTGACCTGAACCTTCCTCTTTCTTTCTGGCAAAAATCCTTTTTACGTATTTTGCAAGCACAACATCGCCTTTCCTTGATCTGAATACACCGTCTCTTACCTTAATTTTATTAATGAAAAGGCGCTTGTTTCCAACTTTTTCTTCTGCTCCTACGACAAACTCATAGTCTCCAGGAACGCGTTTTTCGATAACTTCCGTTTTTTCGGTTCCTGACTGTGCTGAGAATTTTACTGTTACCTCATCTATGGCTCTACCCCATATTGTTTCAATATTCTCTGCCTTCGCCAAATTGACCCGTTTTCCTCCTGCATCAAGAGCAGTAATCAGGATAGGGCACACTACTCCTGTTTCTTCATCATCCACAACCAGTTCGTCATCTACCTGAAGGACAGTCTCGGAATCCAGTTCAGTTTTGTAGGTATTCGAAACATCCATCTTGCTTACTATAACTTTCAAACTGACGGTTGTCGGCGTTTTTATCTTTGCTGGATGTACCTGTCCGCACTCCAGGCAGCGGACTAACTGGCTCTGCCCTTCTTTCAGAACTTCGTGCCCTACTTCTTCGCTCGGAGAACATGAAGGACACTCGACTTCAATTTCTCTTACCATGGTTTAATTAATTATGAATTCAAGATACTAAATACTTAACTTCCATTCTGCTTTTTCTGAAGGCTTCCTGCTCGTTTTGCCATCAAAAGTTTTATTATAACGAAATGCGTAGTCTAACATCTCATTATTGAGATGCATCTCATATTTAAGGTAACAAAGGTGCCGACAGTGCCTGATATCGAATACCTGAAGAAACTTGCCATTATTGGAGCGGTAAATAAAACCATTAAGGTCTCATCGAATGAGTTTCAAAAGCATACTGAGGCAAGCTCCAAAACCGCAGCAAGAAAACTAAAGCAGCTGGAAGAAGAGGGGCTGATTGAAAGGAAGATAGTTCCCGGCGGCCAGTTGATAAGAATGACAAAAAAGGGAATTGAAGTTCTTAAAAATGAATATATGGAGTACAGCAGTATCTTTTCTCCAGAATGTGATACCCTGGAACTTGAAGGAAACGTACTTAAAGGCCTGGGCGAAGGCCAGTATTATGTAAATATACCCGGATACAGGAAACAGTTTGAGGAAAAATTACGGTTCTCACCTTTTCCTGGAACTCTTAATGTGAAACTTTCCGAAAGCAGTTCGGCGCTTCGAAATCGTTTACTTGAATTGCCAGCTGTCCAGATAGAAGGCTTCAGTGATGGAGAACGCACTTTCGGAGGGGGAAAATGCTATTCGGTTAATGTCGGCGGCATAGAGGCTGCCGTGATCGCCCCTGAAAGAACGCACTACCCCTCGGATTTAATTGAGATCATTGCACCGGTAAAATTAAGAGATACCCTGAACTTAAAAGATGGAGACAGAGTTGTGATACTGGTAAAAAAGGGTATGGAGAGGCAAACATGAGCGGAAGTATGGTATACGATTGTCTTACGTACAGAAACGATAATATAAATAGGGCTCTGGAAGCCCTGCGGGCCGGAAGAATGATCCAGATTTATGATTCTGATTCCAGGGAAGGAGAAACCGATCTGGTAATTCCTGCAAAAGCGGTCACCTACAAAGAGGTAAAGTGGATGCGAAAAGATGCAGGCGGCCTTATATGTGTAGCAGTGGACCCTGTGGCAGCAAAACAGTTGAAGCTGCCTTTTATGGCAGACCTGGTCCGTGAAGCCAGCAAAAACAGCGACGATCTTGGGGAAGTCGTGGAAAAGGAAGGGGACCTTAAGTACGATTCCCATTCTTCCTTTTCTCTCTGGGTCAACCATAGAGACACCAGAACCGGCATTCCTGATAATGAAAGAGCCCTTACGATCCGGAAAATCGGAGAAATTACAGAAAAAAACCTTTTCGGAAACGGAGTCCGTTTTGGAGACGAGTTCAGGACCCCCGGTCACGTAGCGCTCCTGAGGGCCGCTGAAGGGCTTCTTGATGACCGCAAAGGGCAGACAGAACTTTCAGTTGCTCTTGCCCGCATGGCCGGAATTACCCCCGCAATGGTGGTCTGCGAAATGCTGGATGACGACAATGGTAAAGCCCTTTCCAAAGAAAAGGCAAAAGAATACGGCAAAGATAGCGGACTTGTATTTCTCGAAGGGCAGGAGATAATTGAAGCTTATATGACCTGGACTAACTGTGAATAATAATTCACTTCTTTTTTCTTCATTCTTCCGCTATTTATTCCTGCTCTCTACATTTAGTTTTTATTTCAGTCTATAAGATATTGATCCCCACTCCTTTTAGGATTGATAGTTATTGTTTTTCAATTAAATTTTCTTCACTTTACTGTAACATAATTAGTTATCTTTTTATTGTTGCTGCCTGCTGCATTTTTAACTGTTAAGGTGACAGTGTATTTCCCTGCTTTAGTGTATTTGTGCTTTGGATTCTGGGTTGTAGAAGAACTTTTATCTCCAAAATTCCAGGACCATGAAGTTGGCGATCTAGTGCTTTTATCGGTGAATTTCACTGTTAAAGGTGCTCTTCCAGATAAGGGGGATGCAGTGAACGAAGCAACTGGAAGGTAGCTAAGAGTAGCAATGTAGATATCGCCATGTGCGTTGTTGGGTATATACACGCCGTCTGCATATACTATCTTATCACCGTAAATAGCTGGATTTACCTGATATGGATCATCCTGCTCCTCCCCTCGGTTTTCGTCCCAGGGGGTTATCATTGTTTCTTTATTGGTTGAAAGATCATACATGAAAATATCCGTGTTTCCCGATACGTCATAGCGACTATCCTCATACACAATCCTGTCACCATAGATATCAGGATTTTGTGCTGATCCGCTGGAAGTGATCTGAGTTTCCTTGTGAGTGGAGAGGTCATACATATGGATTGTAGAATCAAACCAAACTGTCCATACTATCCTGTTACTGTAGATAGCAGGATCATATGCATCCCCACTGGTGGCGATTTGTGTTTCCTTCTGATTGGAGAGATCATACATGTAGATATTTGATCCGCTGAAGAATCCACCACTACTGCGATAATCTGTATATACTATCCTGTCACCGTAAATATCAGGCTTGTATGCTGATCCGCTAGAGGTGATCCGAGTTTCCTTTCGGGTTGAGAGATCGTACATGTAGATATCTAACTTCCCACTGGGGTTTACGCTTTCATCCCTGATGGGATAACCAAATTCATCCAATTTTCCTCCATTGCGCCCTTCAACCCACACTATCTTGTCACCATAAATTGCAGGAGTATACTGATCTGACTTGTTAGTGGTAATTCGAGTTTGCTTGTTAGTTGAGAGATCTTGCATGTAGATATCTGCATTTCCATTGCGGTAATCCTCCCACACTACTCTGTTACCGTAGATAGCAGGATTCATCTGATTTAACTTATTGATAGTATGGGTTTCCTTCTTAGTAAAGATACTATATATGTAGATATCCCAGTTCCTATTACGATAATCTTGCCACACTATATTATTACCAAATATAACCGGATTTTCCGCTGTTCTATGGTTTGTAATCCTAGTCTTAGTAATTGTGGGCGAAGCTGCCGATGCAGTAGACAAAAGAATAACTAAAAATAAAATAAGAGATACTGATACTAAGGCTAATGTATTCGATTTTTTGTTAATTATCATGTTATCCTCCATTAAATCTATTGCTATTTATTTTTTTTAAGAAATGTTAACAATCCTAACTTACTCGAATTTTTAACTTCCTAGTTTTAATTTCAGTTTTGTAAAATTCAGTTATTTCAATAGATTTTTTGTAACTATTTAGATAGCCGAAAGGCTTAAAAATCTTTTCTAGAACGAGGAAAATTGTATATTATAGTCACGGGGCTAAATAACGCAACTAATAGATGAGTTACAAAGTGGTTTTTGTTGCAACAATTATAGACGTGACTATAGATGAATTATTGTAACTTTTCATACTATTATGTTTTATAGAATTCGCGGTACGCTGCCTCAGTTGAACTGATAACTTTAGTATAAATCTATATCGGGCTCGCTTTATAACAGCATACTGTTTACCAGCAGATTCCTTCGTAATCAATACCTTTTGCCGTAATTACCTTTCTTCCATCAATAACGGTTTTGCTTTTCATTACTTCAAACTCTGAATCCAGCTTCTTGAACACATCCCACTCGGTCACTACAAGACAGGCGTCTGCACCTTTCAGAGCTTCTTTTGCGCTGTTATGATAGCTAATTGTGGGAAAAACTCTTCTCATATTTTCGACAGCCAGCGGGTCGTAAGCGGAAACTTTAGCTCCGAGCCTCAAGAGTTCGGCAATCACTGGAATAGCCCTCGATTCCCGGATATCGTCGGTATCGTTCTTAAAAGCAAGACCTAAAACTGCGATTTTTTTGCCTTCGAGGCTTCCGATTTTCTTTTGAAGAAGTTCGGTCATCAAAAGCGGCTGTTTTTCGTTAACAGCGATTACAGATTCAAGCAGCACCGGTACGTAGCCTATGTCCTTTGCTTTGCTTATGAGAGCCCGGACATCTTTCGGGAAACATGAGCCCCCGAATCCGGCACCCGAATTTAGAAACAGAGGAGAAATACGACTGTCTTTACCTACAGCTTTCATGACCTCATAGGTATCGATTTTAAGTTTCTTGCAAATATTTCCAATTTCGTTTGAGAAGGAAATCTTGGTTGCCAGAAAAGAATTGTTTACATATTTGATCATTTCCGCAGTTCGGGGGTTGGTGAGTGTAATTTCGCATTCAAAATTCCGATACAGTTCCGAGACAAGCTTTCCGGACCTGGTATCAATTGATCCGACTACGATTTTGTCTGGGTGCCTGAAGTCATAGATAGCTTTTCCTTCCCTCAGGAACTCAGGATTCATAGCGACCCCAAAATCTTTGCCCGCAGTTTTTCCGGATTTTTCTTCCAGAACGGGCAGAACGAACTTTTCGGTGGTCTCCGGAACTACCGTACTCTTAACCACTACTACGTGGTAACCATTCTTTTTTGCAAGGGCAAGGCCAATGCTTTCGGCTGCCGCCCGGACTATCGAAAGGTTTATACTTCCGTCTTCCTCAGAAGGGGTTCCGACGCAGATAAAAGAAATATCTGTGTTAAGGACTGCGTACTTATAATCCGTGGTTGCGATTAGCCTTTTTCCAGAATATTTCTTAAGAAGCTCTTCCAGACCCTCTTCGTAGATCGGAGGAATACCTTCATTGATCTGTTGCACTTTTTTCTCATCTATGTCCACACAAATAACTTCATGCCCTACATCGGCAAAACATGCAGCAGTAACCGCTCCGACATATCCGGAGCCTATAATAGAAATTTTCATTTAGAGACCTCTTAGTGGTGAAAATATAAAGTAACTAATAACCTGCATTAGGCTGTGTGCGTAACTTTTGATATTTTTGGATATTTTTGATATTTACTTAATTCAGTACTTCACTAACTGGATCAGAAAATCATCTATCCCCATTACGATTTCAAACATTTAACAGAAAAGTATTTTGAAATCGGAATGAAGCTAGATGATTT
>JADGNM010000109.1 GCA_017883485.1 Methanosarcina sp. | reverse complement strand
TAATGGGGCTAATATTATATTTTATCTGTGATTCTATCTATGATTTTTGAGAAAGATTTTAGAAATTTGCTTTTACCATCGAATTTTAAGAGGATACCAAATTATTTGTCTCTCTAGCGTATCGTAATTGTTGTATAGATTATGGGGAGTGAAAATATTGAGAGTTATTATTGATATAGGGCATCCAGCCCATGTTCATTTTTTTAAAAATACTATATGGAATTTAGAAAAAAAAGGGCACAAAGTAATGGTGGTCTCGCGAGATAAGGATGTTGTAGTAGAGCTGTTGAATGCCTATGGAATCCCGCATACAGTTTTAACTAAAGTGAAGCGAGGGAAAATCCATCTGGTTGAAGAGTGGTTTATAAGGGAGTATAAACTTCTTCTAATTTCCAAAAAATTCGACCCTGACGTTCTTATGGGTATCCTTTCTCCAACTGTAGCTCAGATAGCCTGGATGTTACGGAAAAAATCCATAATTTTTAACGACACTGAACATGCAGTACTAGCCCAGAAAATAACCTATCCTTTCTGCAATATAATCTGCACTCCTTCATGCTATCTAAAAGATGAGGGAAATAAACAGATAAGATACAGCGGTTACCATGAACTGGCTTACCTTCACCCGTCTTATTTCACTCCACGGCCTGAAATTCTAAAAGAACTCGGAGTAGAGGTGGGTGAACCTTTTACAATACTTCGTTTCATCTCATGGGGAGCACACCATGATGTAGGTCAGCATGGAATCGAAAATAAACTGGCGCTTGTTCAAGAACTGGAAAAGCTCGGAAAAGTATTCATAACTTCAGAAGGGACGTTAGCAGAGGAATTTGAGAAATATAGAATCAGAGTCGCCTCAGAAAAAATTCATCATCTACTCCATTACGCTACACTATATGTGGGTGAAGGGGCGACTATGGCTGTTGAAAGTGCAATCCTGGGAACTCCTTCAATTTACGTTTCTACTCTTGCGGGAACTATGGGGAATTTCTCTGAACTCCAGGAGAAGTATGGTTTGCTTTTCAACTATAGTAGTTCGGAGGATGCACTGTCAAAAGCATTAGAACTTCTCAAGGACCCGGAGCTTAAGAAAAAATGGGGTCTGAAAAGAGCTGCTCTTCTCAAGGATAAGATCGATGTGACCGGATTCATGATTAAGCTTATAGAAGACCTTCCTGAAAAGAAATCCGGAATTTCTTTACGTTCAGTTTCGGATGAGAGCTATGCATGAGTTATTAAAACAAAACCAGGAAATATGGGATCTTTTCACCCGTAAAGAAGAGTATTCGGTCATAAATCTGGATCAGCACGGCCGTGCTCTCTACGCTCAAAACGACCTCAAAAAGGCTTTTGAACCTGAAGTCTCCAGATATCTCGTGGAGCATGGGATGGAGACCGAATTCCCTGAGAGCAAAGCCTTTGCCGTTTGTTTGACCCATGATGTAGATGATATTTATCCGCCTCTTTCCCACATCTTACTTTCCTCAGTCCATTACCTGAAAAATCTGAATTTTCAAGGCTCTGCAGCGCAGTTCTTGTGGAAATTCAAAAAAAAAGAAGAATCGCCTTACTTTAATCTTTCGAAAATTATGGATCTTGAAGCCAGTTTCGGAGCAAAATCGTCTTTCTATTTCATCGCGGCAGAAGCCGATCCCATACGATTCAGGTATGATATAGAGGATATAGGACACCACCTGGGAGAGGTTTCAGATAGAGGATGGGAAGTTGGCCTTCACGGGGGTTATTATTCATTTAACAATCCGGAAAAGATAAAAAGAGAAAAGAAAAGGCTTGAAGCTGTTCTGGGAAAAACAGTCGTGGGCTTTCGCAACCACTACCTGAGATTTAAAACCCCCGATTCCTGGGAAATACTGGCAGATGCCGGTTTCAGTTATGATTCTACTTTCGGACACAGCAACTCAGTTGGTTTTAGAAATGGGATGTGCCATCCTTTCAGACCATATAATTTGAAAGAAGATCGGGAGATAAGAATTCTTGAAATTCCTCTGGTGATAATGGATGTTGCCCTTTTTTCGGCCTCAAAATCCTATGAGGAAGCCTGGGAGTGCACAAAAAAACTGATCGATATTACAGCAAGTCTTAACGGTGTCATTACCCTGCTATGGCACAATTTTGTTTTCGGTTGCAGCTTCCGAAAGGATTGGGTAAGACTATATGAAAAAGTGCTGCAGTACTGCTCCGTGAAAGGGGCCTGGATGACAAGCGGGGAAGAAATTTACAGGTGGTGGGAAGATAGATCCTGAATTAGAAGGAAAATACCTGCTGATTACGCCTGCAAAAAACGAGGAACAAAATCTGCCCGAGGTTGCAGTGTCCGTGACAGGACAAAAAGTAAAACCTGAGCTATGGGTAATAGTCGATGATGGAAGTACGGATGATACACCACATGTCATCGAAAACCTCAAGGACACATATTCCTATATTCAGAGCATAAGGCTGCCTCAGAGGCCAAGAGACATTACCTTTCACTACAGCTATGTCTGCAAACAGGGCTTTGATTATGCATTTGAGTATTGCAGGGAGAATAATATCGAATTCGAATATATAGGCCTTCTTGATGCCGATACAGTACTGGAGGAAAACTACTTCGGAAAACTTCTAATTAAATTTAAAGAGGATAATTCACTCGGAATTGCAAGTGGAGGAGTTTATTATGATACTGGTGGAAAACTTTCCAGGGAAAAGACTGATAGAAACCTTCCCCGCGGCACGGGAAGACTCTGGAGGAAAGAATGTTTCTTCGAGACCGGGGGCTACCAGGTTGAACCATCTCCAGATTCTATTTCCAATATTAAGGCTATCCTGCGAGGCTGGAAGCTCATGCAATGTGCTAATGTCATCCAGATCCAGAAGCGTAAGACAAGTGCAGCGAATGGTCTCTGGCATGGATATGTCAAAAACGGATGGATGGCCTACTATCTTGGCAAAAATCCTCTTGTAGCATTGACAAATGTACTTTATTATTCCGTGAAATTTCCCTTCTATACAGGGCCTGCATACTTCTGGGGGTATGTTAGTTCGGCCATCAAAAAAGAGAAAAAAATTAAAGATCCTGAAATAAGAGCTTATTATCATAACTTCAGGCTTTCAGGACTATCTTCCAGAATCTCGGGAATCTTTAGCCGAAACTCAGGAGATACGCACAAAGGGGAACAGTAAATGTCATTGCATATTCTGAAAAATCTGCCTTTGTACAGGTGATATTTTGAAGATTCTTTTTCTGGATATAGTATGGCCTCTTTATCTGGCTGATGGCTCGCTTATCCACAGGTTTGAGCTTGTAAGCAATCTGGCTCGACTGGGCAATGAGATCCATATATTTACTACTGACAGGGCTTCTCTTTCAAATATATCCAACATTCATTGCCATTATGTTCCTCCTGGAAGCTTTTTTTCTCTTGCATTCAATTATTTCAGACGTTACGTAAACATTCTTAGTTCCGAAACTTTTGATGTACTATATACCCGTAATCCAAATTTAGGCTTTCTTTCGGGAATCTTCTGTAAAAGCAGATTCAGAGAAATGGTTTTTGAATTAAATGGGATTCCTGAGGACGAAAGCAGTCTCTTCAGGACAAAGAATGAAGAAGGGAGCATCTCTCAGCAAGGGAAAAAGAGAGGCTTTTCGTTTTCAAAAACTTACTTCACTATGCATTCCAGGATCAAACTATTTATCCTCAAGAAAGCTCTTGAATTTTCAGACAGAATAATTGCTGTAACTCCGGGAATAAAAGCAAATCTTGAGAAAGTTTACAGTATCCCTGGAGAAAAAATAATCGTGGTTTCTAATGGGGCAAATACCTCTCTTTTTAAGCCGCTTGACCAAAGAGACTGCAGAAAAGAACTGAATCTTGATCCTGAAATTTGTTATGTTTGCTTTGTGGGAAACCTTGCTCCCTGGCAGGGTTTAGAGTATCTGGTAAAAGCAGCTCCCTCTATACTCTCTCGTTTCCCTGAATGCCGGTTTCTAATCGTTGGAGACGGGGTAATGAAAAATGAGCTTCTCAAGCTATCCAGAGAACTCGGGGTTGAAGACAGGTTCATTTTTACGGGTGTAGTTGCATATGATCGCGTGCCTATATATATCAATGCAAGCGATGTCTGTACTGCTCCTTTCATATTTGCCAGAAACGCAAAAATCGGCCTATCTCCACTGAAATTGTACGAGTATATGGCTTGCGGAAAGCCAGTTGTTGCAAGTGACATTACTGGCGTTTCAGATGTTCTTGAAGCTTCCAAAGGAGGGATTCCTGTCCTTCCTGAAAGCCCGGATGCTCTTTCAGAAGCCGTCTTAAAGCTGCTTGAGAATCCAGATCTGAGAAGTAAACTGGGTTCAAAAGGTTTAAGTTATGTTACTGAAAATTACAGCTGGTACAGCGTTGCGAAACAGGTTGATAGGGTCTGCAAATCAGGACTTCAGGGCTGAAAGCCCAAATCTATCTTATATTTTTCTATAATTCGATACAGATACAAACAAATACCTATTACACGGGGCTTAAAATGGACGAAATTGAAGTTAGAGAACTAGTGCCATCCGAATATAAAGAATGGGATCTGCTTGTAGAAAAAGCTCAACCTGGTACACTCTTTCATACCAGTCAATGGTTAGAAACCTGCAGGGATGTTCTTTCCCTCGATCTCAGGATTTATGGTTGTTTCAGAAACAGTGAGCTTGTTGGAGGATGCCCCCTTTTTGTTAAGAATCTCAAAGGGATCTTGAAAATAGCATCTTCTACCTGCAATATGACTGACTATTGCGGGCCCCTTATAAAAGAGAGTGCCAGTTCCAAAGCAAGCAAGCAAGTACAGGAAACTCATGAAATCCTTAACCCCCTCAGAGAATTCTTCTGCAAGCAGGGATTTGATAAGATTCATCTGATATTTTCTCCAGGGCTTGGGGATGTTAGATCGTTTACATGGAACGGATGGGGCTCAGAGGTTCACTATACCCATCATCTGAACCTGAAAGAAAATATTGCTAATAACGTTTCAAGGAAGATTCGGAGAGAACTTAAATCCGCAGACGAGGCAGGACTTAAAACGAGGGTTTGGAATGACTTTGAAACCTATTATGGTTTGCTTTCGAGGGTCTATGAAAAACAGAATCTTGAACTTCCAGTACCCAGGGAGTTTTTCGAAAGAGTGTTTAATCTTGTCCGGGAAAAAGATATTGGTTATATGTTTGTTTCCGAAACCCCCGAAGGAGAAGCAGTCGCAGCGCATTTGAACCTTTATGGGAAAGAATGCACGGTTACCTGGTCTTCTGCCCTTAACCCGTCCTTTAGCCGGACAGGAGCCAATGCCCTTCTCTATTATAATGAGTTTCTTGACTTGAAGTCCAGAAATTTTGAGTACATGAACGTTATGGCAGGAAATATTCCGAGGTTTGCTGATTTTATTATGGGCTTTTCTCCTGAATTAGTACCTTACTACAGTGTAACTCTGGAGAATAAAAGGTACTCATTCATGAAAACTTTATACAAAAGCACTCATCAAGAAGAGGCTGACTAACAGAAAGCAAGACATCTTAAAAATCGGACTTGTATTCAAAATATTGATTCGTGTTAAAATATTGACTCGGGATTTTCCCGAAATCACTTTTCTAATCAATTTTCGAGAATGTTCATTTTTGTAAAATTAGCGAAGCTGTCACAAGAGTTATTTCCGTTCAGATTTTGTTCTTTACGTTCACAATGAAGGTTGAGAACATTCTCTTGAATGTCGGGTCGTCATGTAAGGTTATACCATAGTAGATAGGCGTTATGATCACTGCTGCAAGAATAATTAAATAAAAGTTCACAGAGAGCACTTGAAGCAGGATTAATGGAATAGAAACTATACTGCCGATTATCGTATACTTAATAAGTACTTCAACGCTTTCCCTTTTATTAATCCCTGCAAGGTTCAGCAGATAAGCATTGTTCCAGAGCCAGAATAAAACTCCTGTAAAACTGAACAGGCCAAGAGCAAACTCAGGGCTTCCTCCATAAGTTCCTCCTATCACCAGTGCCACCACTCTTGAGATTAAAAGAACCATACTGAATGTAAACCAGACTCCCTGTTTATCATATACGCTGTAGAGAGTCGAAATAGGCGAGGAAAGGAAGACAAGAAATATCCATGGCACAAGAATTTTCATATATACACCTGAGATGTACCAGCTTGCTCCGAAAGCAAATGTAAATATCTCTTCTCCCAGGATTAGCAGGAGTATCATCGGGAACACTCCTATTAAAATTAGCTTTTTGTAAACTTCTCTAACTATAACTTTCACATCTCCCGGCTCATTTCCATTTTTTACCTCACTGATTTTCTGGAAAAAAACCTGTTGTATAGCTGCCCCCAAAAGTCCCATGGGCATATTTACCACCTGATTCGCAAGTGAAAAATATCCGACAACGCTTGTACTATAATAATAAGCAAGCAAAAAGGTAGGCACCTGTGGTGAAATCGTGTTTGCGAGTGTAGACCAGGAACTATACAAAGGAAAGTTTTTATATTCAATAGCCATTTCTTTAATTCTTTTTAATGAGACCTTCCTGAAGACTTTTAAGTCATTTTTTACACCCTTCAGCATGAAAAGGTCTGCACATCCGTATCCTGCGACGTATCCTGCTATCAGGCCTAATGGAGACACATTCCAGAGAGGAATAGCTAGCTGGAACGCTTTGGTTGAAACAGTGTTTACAATCCTGGATCCTGCTATAACTCCGAAACGTATTTTTCTTGAAAGCCAATAATTTTGCACGAAAAAAATGCCGTTAAAGAATGTTATTGCTGGAATATAAATTAAATATTTTGAAATCCCTGGAGTATTGAGTATATTCTCAACATCTTTTGGTAGTAACAGCACAATTAAAGCTGTAAACAAAGATACAATAGTTACCAGTATTGCGGTGAGAAAAGCAATGTTTGCTGAATCTTCCTCCGTTTTTGGCAGCATTATTGCGAACTGATACGAAAAAGTGGAGAAAATTATCAGTATGTCCGATATTGAGAGAAAAATTTGAAAAATTCCTAAATCGTCAGGACTATAAATTCTGGTTATTAAAGGTACAAGAAGTATACCCAGGATCTGTGCAGTAACACTTCCGGATACGAGTTTTAGCACATTAGAGATAAAATTTGACATATTGTTTCCAACTTTGAACTATAAATCCCGGATTGCCGTATATGGATTTTTACTCATATGGCCTAAAATAAATAAATTTTTAGGATTTATTTCTTGACTTCTTGTCCTTCTTTTACGTAAGCGGACACTTCTTCATTATCATATATCAATGCATATTCCTCTGCTTCAAATCTATTGAAGAAATCTCGTGGAAGTGTCTGGATAAAATTCACACCGTAGCGGTCAGGGTCGTTAATAGAGACAGGTTCTTTCAGCGTTGATTTTCGCAGCAGAACCAGCGGATTTCCATTGATTTCTCCCGTCTTTATATTTTGGATGTCAAAATACTTTGCATTACTGGAATTATATCCAGGATTCCTGTAAAAAAGGCAACTGTCATAAGGCGAATCCATCAGAATATTCCCAGAGTATTTTCCGGTTACTGTTTCAATAGCCCGGATTTCAATATCTTTGAACTGGTTTCTTACGGTTGTTTCTTTTCCCACAAGGGGATTGTCTTTGTTGATACCTGGAGTTTCAACCATTACAAATGAAAAAAATACGTAACTATTCAGCCTACCCAAAATCAGTTGATTGATATTGATTTTGACATCACAGATAAGTGTGATTAATAACCAATGGTAGAATAAAA
>JADGNM010000108.1 GCA_017883485.1 Methanosarcina sp. | reverse complement strand
TGAACAGGCACTGAAAATTTCAAAAGAAATTGAGGACAGGTACGGAGAAGGTGTAGTTCTTGACTATCTGGGGAATGCATATAGTAATCTGGGCGATCCGAGGAAGGCAATAGAATATCATGAACAGGTTCTGAAAATTTCAAGAAAAATTGGGGACAGGCGCAGAGAAGGTATCTGCCTTGGCAATCTGGGGGGTGAATACATTAAACTGGGCAAGACGAAAAAAGCAATTGAATATTGTGAGCAGGGATTAAAAATTGCAAGAGAAATAGGTGATAGACGCAGCGAAGGATATCGTTTTATGGTTTTGGGGTCAGCATACCGTGATCTGGGTGAGACTAAAAAAGCAATTGAGTTTTTGAAGGAATCACTTGCTATTGGGAAGTTGATTGAAGATCCAAGATAATTAACTTTTGCGAGTGGAAATTGAAGGAACTTGAAGGATTTAAGGAATGATTATTCGTATTCTTTTTTATCTGATTTCTCATTTCAAACCAAATAACGGATAGCGTACCGATTGCTCTGTAAAAATATCTCGTAAAGGAAGCTTTACTCAAAGAAAATTATTTCTCCTGTTCCCTCATAGACCTTTAGCCCTCTCGGGAGCTTTGAAGCGAATTCTTTTGAGTTTAAGGTTTCCATAAACCTCTTTACCTCCTTAGTGTCCAGCACTTCGTTTCTAATCAGGAAATCATACTCTTCTTCTGCAAATTTTATGAATTTCAGGTTGTTCTTGTCGGCACAGTTTCTTATTCCTACTCCTGCATCGGCTTTTCCTGAGATAACCGCTTCGCAGATTGCAACCTCGGATTTTGCTCCTGAGGAATATCCAGGGATCGAGTCCGTAAATTCCTTTTTGTTAATTCCTTTTTCAGTTGCAAGATCTGCAATTTTCATGTCAAGAAGAGCTCTTGTGCCTGAACCGAGGTTTCGGTTTATCAGGCGATTTCCCGAAAGGTCCGAAAGTCCCGAAATCGTGCTGTTTTGCCTGACAATAAGCCCCACATCCCTTCTATATCCTTTGACAAGTGCAATACCCAAAAGCCCCATCCTCTCGATTGTCGGGATATTGTACACCATGCCTGTCTGTCCACCGGAATATCCGGAGGGCATATTCACACCTGCAATATCTGCCGTATTTGCGGCAATTGCACTGAAACCCCCGCTTGAGCCGGTGTAGAGGGTCCTGAAGCGAAGTTTGCTAAGGTCTTCAAGCAGGTCTATACCCGGGCAGAAGCCGCCTGTTATCAGCAGGTCCGGCTTTTCAACTTCTCCGAAAAGGGTCACATTCACGGGTGTCCCTGCCTCAATAAATTCAGTACTGGAAGGAATTTCGACAAAGCCATCTGCTCCGGAAAGAGATGTTATCGCGCCTGAGCCCTTATCTGCAGGATACACTCTCCCCCGGATCAGGCCTACTGGAAGAAGCTGTTGTCTCCCTTCAGAACGGAACTCAGTGCCCATAGTTCCTTTTTCGACTTTTTTAAGTTCCGAATCGGCTCCAAGGGCTTTCCTGACAAGTGGAACTACGAATTCGTTAAAAATCATCAGTGCAGATGTGGGATTTCCAGGCAGCCCTATAATAGGGACATCTTTTATTACGCCAATGACAACGGGTTTTCCAGGTTTTATGTTAATCCCGTGGGCAAGGGTTTCTCCCATCTCATCTATCAGCTGGTACATTATATCCCCTGCTCCGGATGACGTACTGCCGGATGCCAGGATCAGAGCACATTCCGAAGCTGCGGTTTCAAGCGCCTTTCTCATGACAGCCTCGTTGTCTTTTACAATTCCGTAAAGCAGGGGGAAAGCTCCGAGTTCCTTAATTCCGGCATATAGTGTGTAGGAATTGACATCGTATACCTGTCCGGCGTCCAGCGTTTCTCCGGGCTGCACTAGTTCGTCTCCTGTTGAGATTATCCCTATCTGCAGCTTGCGGACAGGAACTTCTTTTTTCCCAACCGAAGCGAGAACTCCGATTTCCCTGGTTCCGAGTTTCCTTCCTATCCTGAGCACACGTTCCCCTTTCAGGATATCAGAACCTGCTTTCATGATATTTTCCCCTACGGTTACAGGTCTGTAAATCAGCACGGTTCCGTCTTCTTCCGAGCTGTATTCAACCATAACCACAGAATCGGCTCCCTCAGGGATAGGTGCTCCAGTGGCGATTTCAACAGCTTCTCCTGCCGAAACCATGAATTTCGAGCCCGAACCTGCGGTAATGTTCCCGAGCATCCTGAGTCTTACCGGCTCGTTTTCACTGCTTGAATACGTATCCTCTGCCCGGACAGCATAGCCGTCCATTACAGCCCTTGGAAATGGGGGGACATTAATTCCGGCAACGATGTCCTCTGCGAGGATTTTACCGCAAGCGTTTTCAAGAGCCGGGCTTTCATTTCCTGGAAGAACCTGCAGGTTGTTTATTATTTCCCTTGCCTTATCCACAGAGATAAGTTTCCGAAATTCTTTGCGCTTCATAAGAACCCCGAGTTTCGCTCGGCAGAGTTGCGGCTCTGCAGTGCGCTGTCCTTTTCGCTCCGCTCCGCTGCGCTCAAGAGGACTAATTTTATGGGCATCGTTTTTTTCCGCGTCTTCCGCGTTTTCCACGGGTTATACTTTTTTTTGCTTAAGAGCCTATCCGAAAAATCAATAGCGGCATATTGTAGAGTTATAATGCCTATAATATCGAGTACCGTTTCGATTGTACATATCGTCAATTTTAAGGGCGGTATTAGGTCACAAAACTTTTCGAATAGGCTTTACGTCAGGAAGCCCTGATTTTTGTTATCCCGTAATTTTTCCTGCAATTTATACTTGACATATTGAATGATCTAATTTACCGCATTTTAATTTTGAGCTTATGTCCATTCCATCAGGATTTGCATACGACCAGTATATTCATCAACCTCTCCTCTGACTGCAACAAAGCCGATTTCTCATAAAAACGAAGGCATTTTCGTTTTCTCGATATACTTTAAGGGAGGGCATCCCTTTATGAATCTTTGTGTGTCTGAGAAGAGCCCTGCCAGTTCCTCTGCCCTGCATTTCCTGCGCTACAAAGAGGGCGCGACCTTCTGCCAAACAAGGGAAATGAATCCAGCAGCCTTTCCTCCGTCCTCAAAAACAAAATTATCAGGAAGCGGCAGGTATATTTCCTTCATTGTGCTTTTATAGGAATCCCAGAATGATCGGGATAAAGGAGTGAGCACGGATGGAGGCATCATACCTGAGCCTTACCATCTCTTCAAGATCTGTTTCCCTGTAATTTCGATCAATTTATCAGGTTCCTGTTTCACTGAGGTTCTTTTTATGCACTTTTTATGCTCTTTCCTTTTTATGGTCTTATCCTGATGTGAAAATAAATCTATAACTCCATGAATCAGATTTTACTATCCGGAGGAACTTAAGAGACCCTGACCTTGAAACTTTATATAAAAGTTCGTGGTAAACAAGTTATATATAATAAGAAAAAATTTAAAAAATAAAAGGAAAAAGGGAGATCATCGTCAATTTTCGCTCATTGAAATACCTCTTCATGCTATCTGATCTCTCACCTTCAATTGGTGACTATCTGAAAGGTATATCGTGAGTAGTTGAAATGCAGCGGCTTAAGATTCAAAAAAGCCTAACAAGTCGTTGCAGTTGACCCCCTAAAACTGCATTACAAAACTGTCGGATATGTTTGCCAAAGCATTGATCGCATTTCTGATTCGGGTGGGGCAACGAACTCTATGTTGGACGGTCAACATAGGGCGATTTGGGTTTCGACCCGATGTGGATACGTGGGACACCGTTTTCTCTACTACGGTTCACGCGTGAGAATGTGAAATGGCTGGCAGCTCTACTTGCATACGAAAGGAGCAAAGCATGGAACTCGGAGCATTTTCAATTAGTTTGGCTGTGAAGGATATCAAGGCTTCGAAGGCTTTTTACGAGAAGCTCGGTTTCAAAGTCTTCGTCGGAGATATTTTGCAGAACTGGCTGATCATGAAGAACGGAGAGCACGTGATCGGTCTTTTTCAAGGGATGTTCGAGAGGAATACGTTAACCTTCAACCCTGGCTGGGACAGTAATGCCCAGAAGTTGGATACTTTCACAGATGTGCGCGAACTACAGAAACAGATGAAGGCGCAAGCCGTGGAGTTAATAAGCGAGGCCGACGAGAGTACGACGGGCCCCGCAAGTTTTATGGTGATGGATCCCGACGGCAACCCAATCCTCGTTGATCAGCATGTCTGATCTGTCGGTCGAGACAAAGCCAAAAAAGAAGTCTGGAAGACCTAGAAAAGATGATAGGAGAATAATGAGTGGTATTTTATATGTCCTTCTTACAGGCTGTCAATGGAAAGCATTGCCAAGATTTTATGGAGCTCCAAGCACCGTGCATGAAGGGAGCTTATTAAGGATTTTTATCAAAAAATAATCAAGGGGAAGTCCCCTTGATTTTGTTTTACGTTAATTTCCTTTCGATTTATTAGTTATTCTTTCAGGGATGCTTTTTCATTTATAAATGGGCGTACCTGTGCTCTTGGTTATAACTTCAAAGGCTTCGACCATCCTCTTTGTCAGGGGCCCGGGTTTGCCTGTGCCTATGAGTCTCCCGTCAAGTTTTGTCAGGGGAGCAGATTCGGCTGCAGTGCCGGTAACGAAGATTTCGTCTGCTGTATAAAGGTCGAAAAGGCCGAGATTTGCTTCGATGGTTTTATATCCCATTTCATCCAGAAGTTCGATGGCTGTGGCTCTTGTAATCCCTTTTAAGTTGCTGATTGTAAAGGGCGTATATACTTTGTCGTTCTTGATAACAAAGATATTGTCTCCTGAGCCTTCGCACACAAAGCCGTTCTGGTCAAGGAAGATGGCTTCATCTCCTCCTTTTTCGTTGGCCTCGATCTTTGCCAGGATATTGTTCAGGTAGTTAAGGGATTTGATATTCGGGGATAAAGCATCAGGTGCGTTTCTCCGGATACCGACGGTGACTCCTGTAAGTCCGACTTCATAAAGGTCGCCGTACATGGCTCCCCAGCCCTGGGCTATAACAACTATGCAGGGCTTTTCGCACTTGCGGGGATCAAGCCCTAAATCTCCGATTCCCCTTGAGACGATTGGGCGGATGTATGCGTCTGTGAGATTGTTTCGCCTCAGGGCTTCCAGGATTACTTCAGTCATCTCTTCTTTTGTAAGGGGGATATCCATTGCAATTGCCTTTGCGGAATCGTAAAGCCTGTCAACATGCTCCTTTAATTTAAAGACACGACCATTGTATGCCCTTATACCTTCAAAAACACCGTCTCCATAGAGGAAACCGTGGTCATAGACCGAAACCTTAGCTTCGGATTTGGGAACGTATTTCCCATCCAAGTATATCAGCAGCTCACTCATTTGCGAACAATCCTCTGCAATTTCACTATCTTAGAGTCTACCTGTTTCATTGATATTTTTAAATTTAACGTAATTTTTAGCGTACAGAATCAGTAGATTATTTGATTTTTTTTTCATTCATTGGCAGCATTTAAGCTCTAAGCAGGGTTCTAAGCTCTAAGCAGGGTTCTTAATTTAATTCAATCTTTATAAGAAGTTTCCATACTGACAAATTCTTAATTAAAACGTTGAATATGCGGATAGTTACTGAATATATATTACAATTCCGCTTCAAAATAGATAATTTAAGATTTTTTTTACAGCTCAAAGAAGCATTTTCATACAAAAAGTTTTTATCTTAAAACGCTCATTTCGTATTCCGCAATAGGAAAAGCAAATTGGGCTCGTGGCTTAGCCCGGATATAGCGCTGGGCTTCTAACCCAGACGTCGGGGGTTCAAATCCCTTCGAGCCCGCTTGTTTCTATTGTTTACTTCTAATTAGTCAGTGAATATCACTTTATACCTTTCTGAATACTTCCTTTCCTTATCTCAACTTTTTAGCTTTATCAGTGCTTTTTGTATTGCGGACCCTGGAATGGACATTGCATTTAATGAATCTCGATACTCTTGGGTTTCAGCTGGCAGCCTCTCTTGTAGACCAGTTAGATGGAGAATTTAAACTGAAAAGGGACAACGAGACAGAATTTACAATGTGGTTCACAGTAACAGAAGAAAACAGAACAAACATCAGCCCAGCCCTGTAAAATTCAATTTAATGAAACCAAGGAATTGCGTCGGTTGAACTAAAAAATCAGTAAGCTTTAAACCCTTGTTCTGAACCTTTGGGAATCAAAATAAAGCATGAAAATATTCTATTTTTCAGTTTTTCATTTGAAATGCGCAAGTCCTAAAGATATAAGCCAGATGTACGCGGATTACGTTTTACATCTGGCCGCGGTCAATCTTCCGTCTCTTTTTTAAGGCTATTAAATACTTTACTTCCGATAACTCGGAATCATCTCAACATTCTTTTCCGAGGGCATAATTATTGCCAGGATAATATATAGTGCCAGCCCTATCCCGTTGAACAGAGTAAGGAGCACAAAAGCAAGCCTTACAAGAGTTGGGTCGATCCCATAGTACTCCCCTAACCCGCCGCAGACTCCAAAAAGTTTACGGTCAGTCTTGCTCTTTGTCAGGCGCTTTTCCATAGCGTATACAGTCCGTTTTTCTCCTCTAGCTTCCTTTTCCTTAGCCTCCTTTTCCTTAGCTTCCTTTTCCTTAGCTTCCTTTTCTCCAGCTCCCCCTTCTTTAGCTTCATCAGTTCTTTCAGCGGTTTTTTCATCCATGCTTTTCTCAGGTTTTGCCCACGATTTCTCCGTATAGCCAGCTTCAAGTTCCCCCGGAGCTTTGAAATCGCTTGCACTTGGTTCTTTTCTTTCCTGGAGTGAGGCTTCTGTTACGGCTTCTTTTCCTTCCGTTTTTTCCTCAGGTTTTGCCCACGATTTCTCCTTGTAGCCAGTTTCAAGCTCCCCCGGAGCTTTAAAATCGCTTGCATTCGGCTCTTTTCTTTCAAGGATTGTTGAATCTTCGCTGGTCTTTTTTTCTTCGATTTTTCCCTCAGATTTCATTCCTGATTCCCCCTTAAAATCAGATTTAGGGACCCCTGGAACTTCAAAGAAACTTCCTTGAGCTTTCTTCGTATCTGATTTCCCCTTAAAGTCAGATATAGGGACCCCTGGAACTTCAAAGTAACTTCCATTAACTTTCTTCGTTTCCTTTTTTTCTTGAGAGATTTGATTCTCTTGCATATTTATTATTCTATTCCTGAGGATTTATAACATTATGGTACGTTTTCCCGTCTCCCTTACTACTGTTATATTGTACCTCAATTTCAGTGGCACTCAGGACAACTGCACTCTTTTTCTCTGCGGGAAATCCCATATAACATCAATGGAAGTAGTAAAACCGCAAAAATTACCTTTAGATCTTCAGTAAGCAGTTCTTTTGCAGTTCTAAGGTTGCACTTGCGCTGATCCCCATTTTCAGATAGATCCAGTCCAGTAGAACTCCTGCTCCAATGGCACAGACGAGATCATTCCTACATAAAGGGCTGCAGAACGTTTTCCCAGAAAACGGGTAACCATTGTTATAGTTGCTGCGTTTGTTGCCGGACCGGCAGCAGGAACACAAAAGCTGCTCCAGGAATATTTCCCTTGGCTATCATACTTGCGGCAAGAGGTGTCGAGGCTGTAGCACATATATACAGGGGAATTCCGACTAAAAGCATAATAAACATCGACCTGAGACCGCCTCCCAGGTAGTTCTGTATGAAGCTCTCGGGAAGTCAATTACCCCCTGTCCAATCTGGCTTTCGCCGGATCGTCTGAGGAAGGGGCTTGCATGTCACTGATTATTCTCTCAGATCATTTCATGCGTATGGGTGATTGACTGACACCCCTGAGACT
>JADGNM010000107.1 GCA_017883485.1 Methanosarcina sp. | reverse complement strand
GCAAGTATGCCTGCAATTGCCACAAGCTTCTTCTGCCCTCCGCTCAGGTGATGCGGGGCTCTTTCTTCAAAACCCTTAAGTCCGACCATCTCCAGGGCTTCTTTCACCCTGGCTTCGACCTCATTTCTGGATAAGCCCATATTAATTGGCCCAAAAGCGATATCCTCTTCAACACTGGGAGCAAGTACCTGGTCGTCGGGGTCCTGAAAAACAATCCCTACTGTTTCCCTGCAAGCCCTGACATTTTTTTTAGTAATTTTTTCTCCTTTTACCAGAACCTCTCCTGAAAGAGGGCGCAGGATTCCGTTAAGGTGCTTGAATAAAGTGGATTTTCCCGCCCCGTTAGCCCCAAGCACGGCAACCCTTTCCCCTTTGAATACTTTCAAGTTGATTTTATCCAGGGCATTCGAATCAAGGTGAGGGTATCTATGGCACAGATCTTTGACCTCAAGAATAGGAGTGCCGCTTCTCTCAACGACCCGATTTTCTTTTTCGATCCCTGCAACGGTTTTACGGCTCTTCTTGCCTGTTATTTCCTTCGGATCTGTTATTTCCCTCTGGATGTTTGTTGCTTCTTCGGAGTCCTGTGGGGAATTCTGCATGCTCATAATTAAAAACGTCCTGACTAAGATCGCGCCTAACTACTGGAAATTAACTTTTTTCAAAATAGTGTTACTACTAATGAAGTTATCTTTTTTATGCGTTATGGTTTATACTTTTTTTGCATTTTGTGTCAGCTCACAAAAATGGATTCATTTTGAAAGATAACACATATTTTAAATGTTTCCATAAGAAATAACACTGTCTTTTCCAAAAGTATTAAATAATTCTTAGTAGTAGGATAATATGTCATACGAGCAGACAAAAAAATGGATACGCCTCCGAGATCTATAGAAAAACTCGCAATGTTGGTTTCCTCACCTGTAAATATAAATCGGGTACTTACCTGTGATATAAATCAGATATTTACCCGTAAATATAATACAGGTAGGAAGCCGCAGTGCTAAAAACATAATTCCAGTTTAAAGCTTGAGAGATAATTATACAAATCTTCCCACCCTTTTTTACTACAATGAAGCGTGTTGTTCTCCATGTGGACATGGATTATTTTTTTGCAGCCATAGAGGAGCGGGAAAATCCGGAACTCCGAGGAAAAACCGTTGTGGTATGCATGCTTTCGGGACGGAATGAACTCAGCGGGGCTGTAAGTTCCTGCAACTACATCGCGAGGGAATATGGAATCAGAGCAGGTATGCCCTGCTCCAGAGCAAAAAAGCTGAACCCTAAAGCTGTCTTCCTGCCTGTCAGAAAGGATTTCTATTCATCGGTTTCGGATAGGGTTATGGAAATTCTCAGGAGTTATGCGGATGTAAGGGAGAACGGTGATGCCTTTGAGCAGATTAGCATTGATGAGGCATTCCTGGAAATTACCGAAAAAACAGATGGGGATTCCAACCTGGCCTTTGAAATCGGGATGCAGATTAAGAAGGAAATACGGGAAAAAGAGAAACTGACCTGTTCTGTGGGAATCGGCCCTAATAAGCTTATAGCCAAGATGGCATCCTCTGCAAAGAAACCTGATGGGATTACGTTTGTAAGTCCTGGTCAGCTTGAGAATTTTCTCTGGCCTCTGAAAGTGTCCAAGCTCTGGGGAATAGGGGACGTTACTGCGGAAAAGCTGCAGGAAATGGGCATTATTACAATAAAAGACCTTGCCGAGCACGATGTTATCAACCTTGTTTCCACCTTTGGAAAAACGCGAGGAATCTGGCTTAAACAAGCTGCGGCAGGGATCGACGATTCCCCCCTGAAAGAAAGGGAAGGCTCCGAACAGATAGGGAGGATCGCAACGCTGCCTGAGAATACACTTGACATTCAGCTTATTTCTCCGTTAGTTGACAGATTGGCTAACGACGTTATTTCAAAGCTCGATTCCAGGGAACTTTCCTTCAGGACTGTAACTGTTACGGTCATAAATTCAAGCTTCAGGATGCACACCAAAAGCCGTACCTTAAACCATCCGGTTAATTCAAAGGAAATTCTTCTCGAAACAGCTCGCGAGATTATGAATGAGTTCCTTTCGGAGAGCCAGGTAGAGTTCCGGCGCTTAGGGGTCAGGGTAGGCGATCTTCAGAAAAGGCAAGGGCAGAAAAGCCTTTTCGATTACTGAACATTGTTCGAAGAACTTCACACAATGCCAAAACATAGTGATTGTAGAATAAAAATAAAAAGGCTAAATTTATTTTAGCCCTCAATCTCCTGTGATCTACCGCACCCGGATCGTCACTTCTAGGTGCTCCAGGGCCCTGTCTGGTGGATCCCACGGCCGGCGCAATCTCAGGCGAACCTCCTGGCTTCCGGGAGACCTCGCCACGAAGCGCAGGACCCGCATCCCGCCGCTGCCCATCGCGATCCCCGGAGTCTCGACGTAGGTCGACTCGATGAGCTCGACCACAGAGCTTTCGACGGTCTCCACCTCCCACCCATAGCCGGTGGTTAAATTCTCTTCGAAGCGAAACACGATCACGTCGCCCGGGTGGGCCTCGATGATTCTCCCATTATCGTGCCGTGTGACAACAATCTCCGACATACATCCTCCTCCTGGCGGTGCCATCCCCGGCACGCCAGGTTGCTTGTTATCCCTCCAACGGGCGAGTCCGGCACTGTCGGCCCGACCAAAGCGTCGGGACGGCAGCGAGAGTCGTTATTCGGCTCCGGCAGAGCGATCAATCGTGACATGCAGGTCAGGTCGGCCTGCAGCCATGATCGTGGCGGCGCCCTCGGCCACGGCTCCGACAATCTCTCCCGGTGCTGCCGGCCCCATCTGCAGCTTTCCTCCCATGGAGCATGGCACGGCAAGCACCGTGAGCGTTCCGGAATCAAAGCCGATGGTGTAGCCATTGACCCAAATCTTCCAGTAGTATGTGTAAGTTCCGGCCGGCAGCTTCACCGCAAAGGAGCTGTGGACCGGGACATGCTGATTAGCGGCCTGGAACGACCCCTTGCGGTACGATGCCGTCCATATCGAGCCCGACCCCGAGTCCGGGTACAGGCCGGTCGTGAATTCCTGAGGCGCCGTCCCCTTAGCGAGGAACGCCGACCCATCAGCCACGATGGACACGTACCTCGCCTTCGGCAGGGTGAATGTCACCGACAGCACATTGGCGTTGCTGGCGAACTGCTTGTTGTCAGACCAGTAGAGCTCTTCGTAGGCGATCAGGCTCGGCCCATCTTCACACGTCGGCACCGCTCCCGGTTTGGCCTGCACCCAGGACGCCCCATAGCCGATCTTGCTGCTGGTGTAAGCGATCCACATGTAGCCGGATTCACCCCAGGCTGTCCCCCACGAGTTCTTGATCCTCCATGCTTGTTTACTGTCGTCCCATCCCACCAGAGTGACCGCATGGTTTACGTTGGCATTGGAGTTCTCATTGAACACCCCGCTCTTATAAGCTTGAAAGGCCGACGTCACCGCGACTGCCACACCGAGCGGCCCGTACGCACACAGCGCCTTCTTCATCGCAGCAACCGAAGGGATCTCCACATTGCTGTCGACGTAGCCCCAGGCAGCGGCACTGTAAGGTCGATCCACCCCGGTCTTGCACGTCCCTTTCTTTGCGACATAGGGATAGTCAGCTTCTTTTGTGGATCCCGTCTTGACCAGATAATCGTAGGCCCACCAGCCGCCATTGCAATCGTACTTATTACTGTTGCAGTCGAGAGTATCCTGTTCCGCGCTGTCGATCATCACCTTGTTCAGGATCGCATAGCTTCCTTCGAACGCTGCGTGCGTGCCAAAGGCCCAACAGCTACCACAGTTACCCTGGTCCCTCACCGGCGTGACCCCGTTATAATCGGCCCAATTGAACTTGGCTGCATCAGCCACGCATTGCCCAAGTAACATCTGCTTTGGTTCTTCCAACGGCTGTGCCACCTTCTTGGCCTGCTCCAGCCAGTCCGCAGGCGGCTTCATGCCGGTAATCTTCTCGATGGGAAAATCCATCGCCGCCGTATAGCCGACTTCGAAGGTCCATTGCTTGGTCTCTGCTTCAACTCGCAGGGAAGAGAGTTTCGCCTTGATATTGTCTGGTGCTCCCCGTTCCCTTTTCGCATAGTCGTGTGATGGTGTGATTGAAATTTCCATTTAGCCCTCTCCTTTTCCTATCACGCCAGGGCTTGCCTGATGAATCAGCATCTTCTTCTGCCCATCACCGCAAACCTTGCGTCTAAGATATATCTCCCCTTCCCTCATATGGCCTTTTGATACCGTAGATGCTTTTCTCAAGTTACCCAAGGCTGCGGGGGCTTTTAAGAACATCTTAGGCGAGGCGTACTGTGACAATCCCCAAAAATGATGAGCTTGTCTAAATTTGATTTAGCTGACTAACAATATATAAACATATTTTTATTTGAAAATTATATTTCCAATTAATAAATATAATATTCTATTTATTCTTCTTATTTTTTAAATATTCTTTTTATTTTTTAGGACTTACGCACCTGAAATGAAAAACAGCAGTAAATATACAACTGTCTAAATCAAAATAATTCTCACGAAGCTCAATATGCTTAATTTTGATAGTTCCTGGCAGTTAAAAACTTTAGATAAATTTAACAAGCGGACAAACTTCCACACATGCCCCGCAGTGAACGCAGCTTTCTCTTATTCTCACTTTATTTTCCTTCGTTTCAATCGCACTATACACACAGTGTCCCATACAAATCCCGCAGCCCTTGCAGAGCAAAGCCCTCCTTACCGAGAACTCAACCATTCTCATGAGCTTTTTCAGAGTCTTTTCGTTTTCACTTCTTCCGTTGACGTTTCCGGATGCAAAGACCTGAGCTCTGGACTCCCCGAAAGAAACTGATGCAGCACCTTCTATGAAAGAAACCTTTCCGATCGGGGAGAGCATTCCACTTTCTTCCAGAGTATCCATATCTATCGCCTGCGCGAAACTTCCGTCCGCAGTCATTCCTCCTGCTTTGCAGGGCCTGTATCCGGTTGCAGCCTCGAAATGAAGTTCCTTTGGTGCTTCCTGGGATGGGAGCAAAGAAATCCCTTTTTTCTCCGCAAGTGCCTGGAGGACCTTTGGATAACGTTTGTACCGCCATAAACCGTATTTTACCCATTCGGAAGAAAGTCCCATTTTTTCTGCATAGGCAAGAAGGCAGGAATTAAGTTTTTTTGCAAGCTCGGGATGGCTTTCCTCCAGCTGGAAGAAGTCGGCAAGCGATGAAGATGGACAGAGCCAGCATCCCATCCGGTCGTATCCTTTCTCATAAGCCGGATTATAGGGAGCTTTTGTCCTGAAGAGGTAGAGCCAGATATGTAGGGCTGTCCATTCCTGTATGGGGGATGCTCCTACCTGGTTTCCTACCCAGGGATTTTTCCAGACTTTCTTGCTAATAAAGCGTGCATGGGATTCGTACTGGCGCTGCCCTATGAAACTCAGGCAGCCACCTTCATAGTTCTCATCGATCAATTTTGTAATAGGCCCAAGTTTACAGATTTTGCAGCACCAGCGCGTGTCCAGGGTAGGAGGACCAAATACGTTTATCGAATCCCAAAAAGAATTTCCTGCACTTGCAATCCTGAGCTCTTTCCCATAGTATTCGGCAACTTTTTTGACGTTCTCAAGAGTTTCCGGAAATTCAAGTCCCGTATTTGCGAACATGATCTCGTAATCGTCCAGGGTCTCGTCAACTAGTTGGAGCACTGCAAGGCTATCCTTACCCCCGGAATAAGATACACTTACCTTCATGTTCGCGCTCCCCGCAACATTTTCAATGAATGTGCGGGCGGTTTCTGTCATATGATCCAGAATTTTCTTGTTGGCTTTTACGGCATCTTCCCAGCTTTGCCCTCCGGCAATGGCTTTTTGAGGTCTCGGTTCTCCGCTCCAGCGGGGTTTTACTGCCGCCCCATACTGTTCTTCATACATTTCTTTTCCTGTCATTCGAGCGCGCCCACAGCAGATAACTTCTCCTGCAGGATTCAGGACAACGACCTCATCCTCTTTTCGAATCTCAGGATCTGCATCAAGAACGCCAGGTGCCAGGACACTTGCTCCTTTTTCCAGAATAAAAGGTACAACTGCCGGCTCGATAACAACCCATTTTCTCAGGTCTTTCTGGTCTCTGCCCTGGAAAAGCCGTCTTGCCCCTTCGAGCCTGGGAAGCAGGACCCATTCACAGCTCTCTATTTCAAACCTGAGAGATGCAAGGACTTCCCCGTCAACTATAACCTCATCCATCCTGTCTTCATACGGAGCTTTATTCAGCACCACAAGATGCCCTTCCGGTATAAGAGGAGAATTGAACTGTTTTTCAGAAACGGAATTTATACGTTTTATATCATAATCGAAAGCCGGGCGGATATCTCCTGGTGGGGTAACCTCAACTCTTTTTGTGCTTTTTCCGCATCCGCACTTCTTTCCGAGCACAGGCACGTTGCAGGCCTCGCACCAGTGCAGAAGCATTTTGCCAAGATATGCTGGTTTTGACATGTCACGCAGATTGAGAGAGGTTCCCCTTTAAAAGGTTTTGGCTTTTTCGCAGATCTTCTCTACCTTTCCCTAATGAGTTTCTGAGTGGAGTGCCTTTATTGATGTTTATTTCTTGTGGATATCGATTTAGTAAAAGGTGCTCGTCATCCAATTGTAGAAATGGTTTGAATTTTAAGGCACCCTCTTAGAATTCGACAAGAGAAGGACAAATGATAAATGTCTTTTCCATTCTCGAAATGCAAGCGCGTATAAATGTGCGATATCCATAAAGAAAGGTCTGCTAGCACTCAAAGGCTCATATAAGTACCACTTTTTTGAGGCATTATAATCTGTCAGAAAATAAATATATGAGAATGATATAACTAAATTCGATGTCTCTTATAATCCGCCCCGAAACTCCCACCGACTACTCAGCAATAAAAGAGGTAAATGACCTTGCCTTCGGGCAACCCGTTGAAGGAAAACTCGTTGAAAACCTCAGAAAGAACCCGAAATTTGTTCCGGAACTTTCTCTTGTAGCTGAAGCCAGTGGAAAAATAGTTGGCCATATTCTCTTTTTCCCTATAGTAATCAAATCAGCGGCAGGAAAGGAAAAGGGGACTATTTCGCTTGCCCCGCTTGCAGTTCGGCCTGAGTTCCAGAAACAGGGCATTGGACATGGACTTATACTAGAGGGGCTTAAAGCTTGCCGGCAATTGGGATATGATTCCGTGATAGTCTTTGGGCATCCTGAGTATTATCCAAAATTAGGGTTTAGACCAGCTGGCACATGGAGCATAAAAGATACCTTTGGAGCGCCTGCCGAGGCATTCATGGCAATGGAATTAAAGGAAGGTGCGCTTGAAGGTGCCAGCGGAGTAGTGGAACTTCCTGAAGAATTCATGGGTTCATAAAGAGCAGAACTGCACAATTATCAAAGTGAGACGGCTTTGAGAGATAGTCTGGAATAATTTTTGAATATTTTGCAGTCTAAACAGCTGTTTATTTCTACAAGGCTTGTTGGGTTATCCGTAAGGTCAATCTTGTTCAGTAAAATCACCGGGCTTGCTCCCGAAGAATATACAACTGTAAGATATCTCTCAAGCCTTCGCAGGTTTATGTCTTTTCCCGCTGAGGTTACAATAAAGATGGTATCAATATTTGCAGCAATCAACTGCTCCCCGCTTCCATCTCCTGGAGCTCCTCTTGACAGGCAGCTTCTTCTGGGCAGAATATTTACAATCATGCGTGCCGATTCCGGCTGGTTAAGTAAAACGACAAAGTCCCCTACAACCGGCTGTTTATTTTCATTTGAATACCCCGCAGCTTGCTGCGGGGATGAAAACTCCCCCGTTAACCGTTGTAACTATTGAAACTCCCCCGTTAACCGTTGTAACTA
>JADGNM010000106.1 GCA_017883485.1 Methanosarcina sp. | reverse complement strand
CTAGCGGCACTCAATCAAGCGCCGCTATTATTCTGATAGTTGCAGCATTTAGCTGAGACTATAACTTTTTTTCAAGTAGGCTGAATAGTAACGTTTTTTATTTTCAAGTTAAAATGTCTGTTTATCACCTGTGATTGGGATTGGTGAACATATATTTTCATCTTCATTAATTTAATTATAAATTTATTTTTTTTACAAATGCGCGAGTTTGCCAATAAGAGTTAGAACGTGGGTATATGCAGAAAGTTATTTAAATTCTAAATAACTCTATATCCCTTTTTCTTCACTGCAAATAGGGATTTATTGTTTTACTGATGTATAGGTTTTCAGTAAAAACCATGCATTTTCTCATTTTAGCTTCAAATTTGCTTTTCAATATAACACTATCATATCCGGAAGAAACTGTGCCCGAAATTCTTTTCTTTCGCATTTTCCGCGTTTTCTGCGATTTATTATTAAATGTTCTAGTCAAAGGATAATTTATTGATTACACTTTTGAACATCATTACAGAATAAAAGCATGTTTATGAAGTGTAAACTTTTTCTTCAACGATGTAATAAAAAGTGCCGGCCCTTTCTTATACCGGAAAGCTCATAACGTCCTTTGATGAAAGTCATTTCAGTTGTCGGGTATAAAAAATCGGGCAAGACAGCCCTTGTTACAGCCCTTGTCCGGAAACTTTCCGAATTTGGGGCAGTGGGCACTGTAAAGCACATGGGGGAACAGCGCCTCAATCCTGTAGAAACGGATACTGGCAGGCATTTTGACGCAGGCGCTGACATGGTAATAGGAATAACAGGCACAGGGACAACTGGCATTACAGGTATAAAAGGCTCGGCGACGCCAGGCACCGAGCTTGTCAGTTTCTCCAGAGACCTGAATCTTGATGATGCACTTGATATGCTTTGCGACCAGGGCTTTGATTTTGCCGTGGTAGAAGGGTTTAAGGAGAGCAATCTTCCGAAAATCGTGCTTGGAGGCCTTCAGGAAATCTCAAAAGTCATCTTCAGGATACCGGAGGATATCGACATGCATGAGGAATTGACGACTTCTCTTGTTGAAATGGCCCTCGTCCAGCCGGACCGCTACACCCTTGAAGCTCTTATTAAGAAAGCCCGGAAAGATCCTTCCATCAGAAAAGCAGGTGCAATCGGCACATTTACAGGCATTGTCCACGAACTGGCCGGAAGCGAAAAAATTTCCAGGCTCGAATTCGAGAAATATGAACCAGAAGCCTCAAAAGCCCTGGAAAAAATCAGGAAAGAGCTAAAGCAAAAAGAAGGAATCCATGAAATCCTGATTCACCACAAAACAGGCGTCATCAAAGCCGGAGAAGACATAGTATACATTGTTATTGCAGCCGCCCACAGGACCGAACTCTTCCCAGCCCTCAGCGAAGCCATAGAGCGGATAAAAGCCGAAGCCCCAATCTGGAAAAAGGAATTTACGGAAAAAGAAGAGTTCTGGGTCCACGACAAAGAGCAAGATAAAAAGCAGGCCTGAAAACTAAAGGAAAGAATGAAAAAGTTTCGTGGGTAAACAAAAAGCAAAAAACCCCGGATTGATTGAATGGGTGAAAAAAAAGAACCTGAAAAAGGAAAAACAAGGCCCAGAAGTGCTGTCGTCCTTGCAGGAGGAAAAGGTAGACGGATGGGCGTGGTCGAAAAAGCCCTTCTCGAATTTGAAGGAAAAACAATCCTCGAACGCTTACTTGAAAGCCTTTTCCAGGTTGTGGACGATATAGTTCTCTCGGTCCGGGACAAAACCCAGGAGCAAATGTTCAAGCCAGTGATTGAAAAATTTCATTCCAGTGAAATCAGATTTTGTTTTGACACTTTAGAAGACGCCGGCCCCCTTGAAGGCATCCGGGCAGGACTGCTCGAATCCAGGTCAGAGTATTCCTTTGTCTGTGCGGGAGATATGCCTTTCGTCAATTCAAGGGTTGTAGACTTTTTGTTTGAGAAAACAAGCGCGCACGATGCTGCTCTCCCAAGATGGGAAGATGGAAAGTTTGAGCCATTGCATGCTGTTTATTCCAGAAAACTGATTCCTGAAATCGAAAAAATCTTTGAGAAAGGAAGACGATCCGTACTTACGCCCGTTTTTGAAATGCAGGATGTGGTGTTTGTTGAGGTTTCGGAAATCCAGAAGCTTGATCCTGAGCTGAGAACTTTTGCGAATATCAACAAGGCTGAAGATCTTGAGAGTATGATTAGATCTGCGGTGGAGAAAACGAACATGAAATAAATTCCGGTTAACTGTTGTTGATCTGCTTTCATATGCCGAAACAACCTGAATAGCATCTTTACCGTTAATGTCCCGCGCTCGGCGCGGCTTTTCTCTCATCTTTATTAAAAAAATAGAAAATTTTTTAGCTGACAGCCTTTCTATTTTTTAGGTTAGATTACTTTCACTCAATTACTCCCTTGGATAAAGACTATAATACTAAATCAGTTTTTCATATTATCCGGCAAACTGATGTCGGCAGTGAGGCAGGGGTCATCATAATGGAATCAAACGGTATTAAAGATCTGATTAGAGAAGCTCAAAAAAATAAAATAACTGCGCTGAACCTTTCGTTCAAAAATCTTACTTCTCTTCCGCCTGAAATCTCAAAGCTGAAGAACCTAACCGAACTTGACATATCTCGTAATCAATTGACAACACTTCCGCCTGAAATTTCAGAGTTGAAGAATCTTACCGAACTTGACATATCTGAGAACCAATTGACAACGCTTCCACCTGAGATTTCAGAGTTGAAAAATCTTACTAAACTTAATATATATGATAACCAATTGACCTCGCTCCCTCCTGAAATTTCAGAGTTGGAGAATCTTACCGAACTTTACATTTCTAGAAATCAGCTGACCTCTCTGCCGCCTGAAGTCTCAGAGCTGACGAATCTTACTGAACTTCAAATCTCCAAGAATCAATTGACAACGCTTCCTCCTGAAATCTCAAAATTGAAGAACCTTACTAATTTTGACATATCTCGCAATCAATTGACAACTCTTCCGCCGGAGATTTTAGATCTGGACCTGGAGATTGAGTGGGAAGACAAATGGAAGTTCAGAGCAGTTTATCTTCCGGATAATCCTTTTGAAAATCCTCCGGTAGAGATTGTAAAAAAGGGTAGGGAAGCAGTTCTTAATTATTTTAAGTCACTTGAGGGTGAAAAGAAACCATTAAATGAAGTGAAAGTTTTGCTGGTCGGAGATGGGGGCGCAGGTAAGACATCACTGGTGAAGAGGCTTGTAGGAGAAGAATTTGACGGAAATGAGTATCAAACCCAGGGTATTAACATCAAAGAGTGGAGATTTGGTAAAAAGAAGGAAATAAAAGTTAACTTCTGGGACTTTGGCGGACAGGAAATAATGCACGCCACTCATCAGTTTTTCCTTTCCAAAAGGAGCCTTTACATTCTTGTTCTGGATTCCAGGAGGGAGGAAAAAGCCGAGTACTGGTTAAAGCACATCAGGAGCTTTGGAGGAGGTTCCCCGATACTTGTTGTCCTGAATAAAATTGATGAAAATCCTTCTTTTGAATTGAACAGGAATTTTTTGCAGGAAAAGTACCCTTCGATAAGAGGTTTCTGTCGTATTTCCTGTAAGGGGAACAGGGGAATCGTGACGTTTTCCAAAAAGCTGCAAAAAGAACTCTCAAAAATTGGACACCTGCAAATAGAATGGGCTATAAACTGGTTCAACGTGAAAATCAGATTAGAGAAAATGAATTCTGATTTCATTACTTACGAAGAATACCAGAATATGTGCCTCGAAGAAAAGGTGGGCGATAAATCCTCTCAAAACACCCTTGTTGATTTTCTTAACGACCTGGGAGTCGTTGTACATTTTAAGGAAATATCCCTTCTCGATACGCACGTGCTCGAACCAAGGTGGATTACCGAAGGTGTATATAAGATCATAAATTCGGAGATTCTGGCGAAGAAAAAAGGAGTTCTCCGATTCGGTATGCTGGACGGTATTCTCGAGCAAAAGAAAGCAGGCGATTATTATTATCCTCCTGCCCGCTATGATTTTATTATCAATCTGATGAAAAAATTTGAGTTGTGCTACGCAATCGACGAAGAAACCGTGCTCCTTCCGGACCTGCTGGCAGTTCCCGAGCCGAGTTTCGATTTCGACTTCAACGGAGCCCTGAAGTTTTTCATTGAATATGATTTCCTGCCGCGTTCAATTATGCCTCGTTTCATAGTGAAAATGAACAGGGATATAAAAAATGATTTGCAGTGGAGAACAGGTGTAGTCCTGGAAAATAAGGATTTTAGTTCCTGTGCCGTGATTAAATCCGATAACGAGGCAAGGAGGATCTACATTAACGTAGATGGTGGCCAGAAACGCGATTATTTTTCAAGCATACTCTTTAACCTGCGGGAAATAAACAACAGCTTCGAAAAGTTAAAAGCCGTCGAGAAAATTCCCCTTCCCGATGAACCCGAAATAGCTGTCAGGTACGATCATCTGGTCACTCTGGAAGAAATGGGTATAGATTCTTTCGTCCCGGAAGGGTCAAGAAAGGCATACCTTGTAAGTGATTTACTTGGAGCAATCAAGATAAAGAGAAGAGAAGAAGAACTACTGGAAGAGATCTTGCACATTTTGAATAAGAAAAACGAAGAAGGAAAACTGGAAGAGATTGTTTCAATTTTAAGGGACCTGGCAAAGGACCAAGCAGAAGAATCTGACAGCTGGGGAACTTTATCAAAGAAGTTAAATAAAATCCTAATGCTGAAGCCTAACATGATGGGAGTTGGATTCGATTTCAATGAGGCAATAGATATGGCAATAGATCAATACTTTAAATGGAAGAGGAAGAAGAAGTAAAAGTTTTACCTGCAACTTACGGTAACATTATAGTGGGATTACAGAGGGAATCAAACGAGATTTGAGATCTAATTAGAGAAACTCAAAGAACCATAGTAACTTATTAGACCTTTCTTTCAAAGACCTCACATCTCTGCCACCGGAAATCGCAGAGATGAAAAAGCCGCGCTGAGAGCACGGTAAATTTCCATGAAGTCATCTACTAATGTTTTTTTTCCCTCTAAAGCCCAAAACTCTTCCTTCCCTTTTCCATCTATCAATAAAAATCCATAGTCTCAGCTACCTTTTTTTAATCGTTTTTCTCATCAATTCATATAGCTTTTTTCTCCCATTTCAAGCATATTCGAGGGTCTTGGTGCTTTATTTAGAATAGCTATTGATGTTTTAGTAAATATGCTTGAAAACAGCCTGTCATACCCGGGAAATATAAGATGCATATTGCGTATTAACCGCTTCTTTAGATTAACCACCTTTGATTTCAGTTTGAAACGGAATCTACACAAAGATGTAGAAAAGGCCTTCGGCAGCCTCAAGGAACGCCTGAACATACGCCGTGCTCTTGTCTGGTCGGAGCAGAGCCTTGAAGGAAAGCTGTTCAATAGTTTTCTAGATGAGTGCGTAAACTTTGCCGAGCTTTCAAGAGTCACAACGATACAGGAAGAAACAGGGTGTGAAGACTTCTGGACAAGCCCGAACAAATCCGAAATTCCATCGAGAGATTGAATATTCTCAAAGAAATGTTCACTGATGAGCTTTGCCTTCAGGGTTGGCGTCAATACTAACATTATCAAATTCAAACGTTCATGTAATGTTCAAATATCATGTCACTTCGGTCATATTCAGGTATCGTCGCATTCAGGCAATAATAAAATTTGTTTTACAGTTCTTATAAAATGGACAGCAAAAGTTAATATATAAGGAAGTAAGTTACAGGGTAACTATCCAAGTGAAAGACTATTCAGTCTAATCACTCAGTATGCCTGTATCACAGGGATGAATTCAAAAAAGCGTCCGGAACTTATCCAAGAAAATCGTATTTTTGCTGTATAAGTTTTATGTATCTAGGTTCTGAATTTCCCTGGTTTTTAGGCATTTCTCGCATTCCCGGGGATATTAACCATTTATACGGCGTGTATACCTATTTTTAGCTGGTATTTTGTACCGTTTTAATAAGTGGCCTTTTCCATTCTGGACTGCCGGGTATGCGGCAGAATATAAATAGCAGGCTAAATCTGCAAAATTCATAGAAGATAATTGTCAATATTAGAGTGAGTATATGGAAAAATTAGCAAAATTTAAAGCATTGGGACTTTCAGAAAGCACATTGAAAGCTCTCAAAAAGAAAGGATTTGAGGAACCAACCCCAATTCAGGAAAAGGTCATCCCGCTTTTTTTGAAAGGAGAATGTGATATCATAGGGCAGGCTCAGACCGGAACAGGGAAGACAACAGCCTTTGGAGCCCCTATTATAGAAAAGATCCCTGAGAAATCAGGAAAAGTGCAGGCAATAATCCTTACCCCAACCCGCGAACTGGCAATCCAGGTTTCGGAAGAACTAAACTCCCTGAAAGGAGATAAAAAACTGCATATTGTCCCTATCTATGGAGGACAGTCCATGACTCAGCAGCTTAGGGTGCTGAAAAGTGGAGTGGATATTGTTGTCGGAACGCCCGGAAGAATAATAGATCATCTTGAGCGGAAGAGCTTGAACCTGGAAAATATTGCATATTTCGTACTGGACGAAGCCGATGAAATGCTAAATATGGGCTTCATCGATGAAATAAAGGAAATCTTAAAGGCAACTGGCCCTGAAAAAAGAATGCTTTTCTTTTCAGCCACAATGCCGAAAGCAATCCTTGGAATCGTCAAGAAGTATATGCAAAACTATGAGCACATTGCCATTGAAGAGGAACTTGTCACAGACCTGACCGAACAGATCTACTTCGAGGTCAAGGAAAATGATAAATTTGAAGCCCTCTGCAGGATTATCGACATCGAAGACGAATTCTACGGGCTTGTTTTCTGCCGGACAAAAACAGATACCGCCCAGCTTGCCCAGAAACTGGGAGACAGGGGTTATGCAGCCGATGCCCTTCACGGCGACCTCTCCCAGCAAGATCGGGAAAAAATCCTGAACAAGTTCAGGAAACAGAAAATAAACATTCTGGCAGCAACTGATGTTGCAGCGAGAGGTATCGATATCATAGAGCTAACCCATGTTATCAACTATTCCCTACCCCAGGACCCTGATTCCTATGTGCACAGGATCGGAAGAACAGGGAGGGCAGGAAAGCAGGGAACTGCAATTACTTTTGTTACATCCATGGAATACAGGCGGCTGACCTACATAAAAAAGACCTCAAAGTCCGACATGAAAAAGGGACGGCTGCCTGAAATAAAAGATGTTATAAAAGCCAAACGGGCGAGAGTAAAAACAGAACTCGAGTCCATCATAAAAACAGAGGAATTTGGAGACTGCCTCGAAATGAGCGAAAAGCTCCTCGAAGAATACCCGGCAGAAAAAATTCTGGCTGCAATCCTGAAGTATACCTTTAAGGAAAAATTCGACGAAAGCATGTACGCAGAGATCTCCGGCAGCTCTTGTGTCGACAGAAAGGGTAAGACCAGGCTGTTTATTGCCATGGGGAAAGTCGATGGCATGACTGCGGACAAGTTATGCGAGTTCATGCAGGAGGAAACCGGAGAAAGTGACCTGAAAATAATGGATGCCGAGATTTTCCCCCACTTTTCCTTCGTAACCGTACCCTTTGCCCAGGCTGAAGCATTACTCGAAGTCTTCAAAAACAAAACCAGAGGGCGAAAACCCTTTGTGGAAATTGCCCAGAAGTCAAAGGGAAAAAGCTCAAAGAATGAGAGTGACACTCGCAGCACGAATAACGTAAATAACACTAGAGAGATGGCAAGTAAGAGGATAAACAAGAGAGGAACCGGAAGTACGAAGAGAAAACATTCTTCGTACTCAGGATCTGTAACAGAATAAAATAGGCAGGTTTTTATATAAGTTGTCCTTACTATACTACATGAACAACCGACTTGAACAAATTATCTCTGAAAAGTATA
>JADGNM010000105.1 GCA_017883485.1 Methanosarcina sp. | reverse complement strand
TTGTCATAGAACACTAAACAATTCCAAGATAACGGCGGGCGGCCCTTGCATACCCCATCCTTTAGGTTGGGGTGGCCGCCCGCAATTTGATTTTTATAAAATTGTTTACGGTGGAACTGAAAAATAACTTGTTTTTGCCTATGAGAGTGCAAACCCAACTATTACAGAGTACATAGGAATATGCTTGTTTCCTTCTGCTAGTAGGCGGTATCAAATACAAAAAAAGGATAATAAACACATAGGCCCTTTTCGAGGGGTCTGTAGATATCGATTTAGATAAGTGTTACTAAATAGAAAATAAAGTCTTTTATGAAAAATGGACTAAGGCAGTTGTGGAACCCTTAAGTCAATTGGGAGTTTAGTAAATTGACAGGTAAAAAACTGCATAATAATCACTATATAGAACAGTTAGGATAGCTGAATATTAGTCTTAAAAAGAGAATAGGTTACAATTCCCTCAAAAGTCTTAACCCAAGATTACTTATATGGTTCTCAGGATCACGCCTGAAACGGCTAGCTGAGCTGCATAGACTGGCATCGCAGTACCAGCTCCCCCCACGAGATACCCTGTATGAGCTATCTTCATCTTCCCAGGCACTACCGTCTGAAGGAGAGCCGTTGTAATTTTCATGCCAATTATCTTGTACCCATTCCCAGACATTCCCATGCATATCATAAAGGCCCCAGAAATTTGGTTTCTTCTGGCCGCATGGATGAGTCTGACCGCCTGAGTTTTCAGCATACCACGCATATTCATTAAGTTTTGACCAATCGTCGCCAAAATAATATCTTGTTTCTGTACCAGCCCTGCAGGCGTATTCCCATTCAGCTTCTGAGGGTAAACGGTACTTATCGGTGTGCTCTTTTTCGTTCAGTTTTTTAACAAATTTCTGAACCTCATTCCAGGCAACCATTTCTACAGGACGGTCCTCACCCTTGAAGTGCGAAGGATTCTTTCCCGTTATCTTCTTCCATTGTTTTTGAGTGACCGGAGATTTACCCATGTAAAAAGATTGTTTAATTGCTATTTTATGGGCCGGGCATTCGTATGGAAACTCATCTTTCTCTTTAAAAGGTGAGCCCATCTCAAATTCACCTGCAGGTATCAGTACAAATTCGATACCTATAGAAGGGCTGGTAAAGGTTTCATGAATTTCTGAGTTTCCGAAGTTTTCCGGAATTTTTGAGTCTTCAATTTCCTCTTTTTTCAGGTAGTTTCGAACTGTATTAATATAATTTTTAATACTAACTTTGCTTTCCACAAAATCTTCCCCACAGAGCTTTTGATTTTGTCAGTCCCCATTAATCCACTTAATTTTTATATTTATTGATAGGAGAGATTGTTACATGTAATACATATTCACATGAAGCCCATTTCTAACTTTCCTAGTCAATTTATTTTTATTGTGTGCATACTATTTCTTTCCTTTTTACACAGAATTCCTATTGCAGGCAAAAATTAATGCTACTTAATATAAAATCAGTCTACTTTTAAACTATTTTAAGAAGATTAATATAAACAAGAGTAAAATATGAGTTAATCTATCATAGAAATTCCCAACTAAAACCTGCAAAAACCCTAAATAAATCTCTAATAGAAAGATCCAAAACCCAAAACGCCCCGAAACCATGGACAGCCGAACTACCAGTTTTTTGAAATCCCGCTTTCAGAACTATTACAGGAGTGCCGAGATAGGTCTCCCTGACCGCATGCCTAACAGAGAGTGGGCTTTTATTTTCTATGACGATACGCCTGAAAAGATAATGCACAGGCACAAATCCTTTGGCTCACCCGGAGAAGCTCTTGATTATCTTTACGGCATGGCTCCTGCACATGTTTATAATTCGACGGCTTATTACGAATATCCTGGTGCAAAGAAGATGAACGAGAAAAACTGGCTCGGAGCAGAGCTTATTTTAGATCTTGATGTAGACCATGTGCCAAATGCTCCGAGGAATTATGCGGATATGCTTGAGCTTGTGAAGAAGGAGGCTTTCAAGCTTCTTGATTTTCTTCTGGACGATTTCGGGTTTTCAGAGGAGGAGATTGAGCTTGTTTTCTCAGGGGGGAGAGGATACCATTTTCACATTCGGAGTCAGAAAGTGCTGATTCTTGGAAGTCCAGAAAGAAGAGAAATCGTAAATTACGTGAGCGGGCGAGACCTCGATTTCAAATACTTTTTCAGGGAAGTTGCAATGGATGGGGAATTCGGGATAGGATCGAAGACTTTCAAAGGGATAAAGAATGTGCCTGTGAAATGCATGCTTATGGGATATGACTCAGGTTGGGGAAAGAGAATTGCATTCTATCTTACGGATTACATGAAAGCCGAATGTAAAAAGAGATACAAGAAGAACATGTTTACTGAGCTTCGAAAACATGAGAAAATCGGGGATTCTACAATTAAAAAATTGATCAATATTACAAATAGTGAAAGTGGTTTAAAGGATATCTTGGAGAAAGGGAGGCTGGATTTTGGTGTCAGAAACTTTAAGGATATTGCTGCCTATTTTATGCAAGACTCAGTTGAGAATTTCCTGCACAGATTCGGGGCCAGCGTTGATGAACCTGTGACCGCAGATATCAAACGCTTGATCCGGACGCCGGGTTCCCTGCACGGCGGGTCCGGGATGCTTGTGAAGAAACTTGCTTTATCAGAGCTGGAAAAGTTTGACCCGCTTAATGATGCCGTTATCTTTGGCGAGAGGCCGGTAAAAGTAACCGTTTCAAAGCCTTTTTCAGTACAGTTAAAAGGAAATGATTTAAGAGTAGAAGAGGGCATACAGGAAGTTCCGGAGTATGCAGCGGTGTATCTGATTTGTAGAGGTGTTGCGGAGTATGGATATAGAAGAAATCAGCCAGACCCTGTATAAGGAGAAAAACCAGAAATTGAAGGCAATTCCAGCTGATTTTTACCTGGAAGCTGAGAAATATCTCCGGCAGCTTGAAGAGGATATTGAAAAAATCAATAACTCCCGTTCTCCTGAATTCAAGATGCTTCATGATGAGCATGAGGGAGCGCTTTCTGCCCTTGAAACTATCTTCATGAAAAGGATCGGAAAGGTTATTACCATGGCAACCTTTCAGTCTCATGCAAACAAACCTATATCAAAGGACATTGAAAAGCTGCTTCCTGCGGAAAAAAGTCTTTATGACCTTGTACTGCAGGGAATTGAGGCTGCAAAGATAGAACTTCTGGGACCTATTTTGTATCCCGATTCCGAAAAAATTGCAGTTTGGCCCGAAATTGGAGTGGGAAGAGAGATTTCTGCCAGTATCCGGGGGGGACGGGAAGCAGGGAAGGGGATATCCATAACTGCAGTTGGAAAAGAAAAAACAGCAGAAACAGGCAAAAAAAATATAAATGGGGAGTACGTTGTTGTCCGAATACTGAAGGATCTGCCAACCTTCACAGGCGCAGACGGTCGAAACTATACTGTCGGTGCCGAGGACGTAGTTGTTTTGCCGCAACTCAACGCAGCAGGGCTAATAAAAAGAAATGCAGCTAAGCTTATTGCCGGACAGGAAAATTCTGAAAAAATTTAATTTCCAGTTTCCGGATGCTTGCAGCTTATTTTTAGCTTGAGGAGTAAAGAAAGCAAGCCTCTGAGGGTCCTGTAAATATCGAACCCTGGGATGACAGCAGGAAAGTATCTCAAGTAATAGCATTAGTATTTATATGTGTAGCTATATCTGTGTAGCTTAACCTTGTTAGCATGCTCTGACTTTGTCAACGATATGAGACGGTCAATCATGATATCGGGACAAAAGAAGGTCAAAAAGGTTAGAAATTTCAAGTTTATCTAATCAAAGGCTTCTCAAATAAGAGCTTCCCTGAACTGAAATATTATACGTAAATGCCAAACGTAAATTCAGTAACTGTACACAGATTAGTAGTTTCAGTAATTATACGTCTATTAGTAATTATAATAGATCCCGTTTAGATCTAACAAAGCCTTTCGTAAAAGTCGGAACAGATGACTATGGAAAAGGTGGACTATATTACCGATAATCATTAAAAAAGGTGTAAAGAATGAAGATTCCAAAGCGAATGAGATCTTACTGTCCGTCCTGTAAGACCCATCAAGAAATTGTTGTTGAGAGGATCAAAAAGGGTCAGGCTTCATCCATGACTCATATTGCAAGACAGAAGAAAAGACAGCAAGGTATAGGAAACAGCGGAAAATTCTCCAAGGTGCCTGGCGGCGATAAGCCGACAAAACGCATCTGGCTCAGATACCGCTGTACAGTATGTAAGAAAGCATACCAACCACCTGCGTTCAGGGCAAAGAAATTTGAATTTAAGGAGTAAGATAAAATGGTAGACATCATCCAGAGGCCAAAGAGCAGGTTCCTGCGTGTAAAGTGCAACGATTGCGAAAACGAACAGATAATATTCGGAAGTGCCAGTCGGAAAATTACCTGTGTTGTCTGTGGAAGGACTCTTGCCGAGCCCACAGGTGGAAAATCGACAATCACAACTCACATTCTGGAAGTGCTTGAATAACCAATTTGAGAAGTGGTGCGAATGGGAAACGATAACTGGCCCGAAGTCGGAGAATTCGTAGTCTGTACTGTAAAGAATGTGACGGATTTCGGAGCCTACGTCGAGCTTGAGGAATTCGGAGGACGGGAGGGTTTCATCCATATCTCCGAGATTAAAGCAGGCTGGGTCAAGTACGTCAGGGACTACGTAAGGGAAGGGCAGAAGATCGTCTGCAAGGTTCTTAACGTGGACCCTTCCCGCGGCCACATAGACCTTTCATTGAAAGATGTGAACGAGCATCAGCGGCGCGCTAAAATCCAGGAATGGAAAAATGAGCAAAAAGCCACCAAATGGCTCCAGTTCGTGGCTGAAGAGACTAAAACTGATGAAAATAACCTGCAATCCCTGCATGAAAAGCTTGTTGAAGAGTTCGGGAGTGCATACACTGCCTTTGAAGAGGCTGCTATCGAAGGGGAAAAGGCCTTCAAAGGAGTAAAAGTCAATAAGAAATACCTGAAGAGTATAATAAAGATAGCAGGGGAAAACATAAAACTGCCTTTTGTAGATATCGCGGGCTACGTGGATCTGACCTGCAACCTTCCAAACGGCATAGAGGTTATAAAACAAGCCCTCAGTGCTGCAAATTCCATCAGTGATGTTGATGGAAAAGATGTCAGGCTCGAAGTAACTTACACCGGGGCTCCAAGATACAGGATCAAGGTAATTGCCCCGGACTATAAGAAAGCCGAATCAGTCCTTAAAAAATCCGCCCAGACAGCAGTCGATACGATTTCCAAACTTGGCGGGCATGGACTTTTCAAGCGGCACATCGAATCAGCAAAGGCGTGATGCCCTTTGGGACAAAAGATCCGCAAGTGCAAAAATTGCGGCAGGTACACATTAAGGGAAGAATGCCCGGTCTGTGGAGGAGAAACCTTTCCTGCACATCCGGCCCGCTTTTCTCCTCAGGACCCTTATGGTAGGTACCGCAGACTGGCAAAGGAAGGATAAGGGATCGTTATGCAGCAAAGTACACTTGTCCGCTTGAAAGAAAATTTTGAGCTCAAAAAACCCATTATGGTAGTCGGACTTCCAGGAGTAGGACTAGTAGGCAAGCTGGTGGCAGAACACCTGATAGACGAACTCAAGGCTGAAAAGATCATGGAGGTTTATTCTCCTCATTTTCCACCTCAGGTGCTGATTAATAAAGATTGTACTGTACGCCCCGTAAGCAACATGATATATCACGGGAAAGCGAATGGGAATGACATTCTGTTTCTTGTGGGGGACCACCAGAGCACAACATCTCAGGGACACTATGAACTCTGTTCTCTTTACCTTGACATTGCAGAAGAATTTGAGGTGCCCAGAATTTACACGCTCGGAGGTTATCCCACAGGCAAACTCAGCTCCGATGAAACGGTTATGGGAGTTGCAAATGATACGGGATTGATCGAAGAGATCAAGAAGTATGGGGTAGAGTTCAGGGAATCCGAACCAAGCGGAGGAATTGTAGGAGCGTCTGGCCTCCTTGTGGCTTTCAGCAGGATGCGTGGGATTGATGCCGCCTGCCTTATGGGAATGACACCCGGATACCTTATGGACCCTAAGAGTGCCCAGTTTCTTTTAAAAGTACTCTGTAAAATATTCGGGATTGAGGTAAATACAGATTCTCTTGCTAAAAAAGCCGAGGAAATGGAAAGCATCCTTGAAAAGCTAAAAGAAAAAGAGGAGCAGCAGACCTTTCAGGAGGTCAAACCGACTGATGAAGACCTGCGTTATATAGGCTGATCGTTAATTATTGGCTTATCGGCAATAAATAAAAATTAGAGCCTCCGGGAAAGGGGAAGGAAATGAAAGTCAATACAGACCTCCATCTCCATTCAAAATATTCTATGGCATCCTCCGGGAAGATGGAACTTCCAATGATCGCCAGGGAGGCTTCGAAAAAAGGGATGGAACTTCTCGGTACTGCAGACTGCACTCACCCGAAGTGGCTCGAAGAAATCAAAAAAGTCTCCATTTCGAATGAAGAAATTAGGGTCGATGGCATCTATTTCATTCCTACTACCGAAATCGAAGATAACAAGCGTGTACATCACCTTCTAATTTTACCTTCAATTTCAAAAGCTGAAGAGCTGGCAGAACGCATTGCTCCCTACGGCAATCTTGAAGCTGATGGCCGTCCAAATGTCAGGCTGGACGGCAGCGAAATTGCGGAAATTGCAAGAGACATTGGGGCTCTTGTCGGCCCCTGTCATGCATTTACTCCCTGGACTGCACTTTACGGCTATCACGACAGTTTGCAAAGTTGTTATGGGGACCTGACGGATTATGTTTCTTTTATTGAGCTTGGTTTAAGTGCGGACAGTGATTATGCAGACAGGATCAAAGAACTGCACAGCCTGACTTTTCTCTCAAATTCCGATGCTCATTCCCCTTCGATCAACAAACTGGCAAGGGAGTTCACGCAGTTTGAGGTTCCCGAGATAACCTTTGACGGCCTGAAAAAAGCCATTCTAAGGGAACAGGGATTTAAGGCTACCCTGAACGTAGGCTTCTTTCCTGATGAAGGCAAATACAACAGGTCAGCCTGCATCAAATGCTTTACACAATATCCGCTGCTCGGGGCGGTTGAGAATAATTGGCACTGTCCAATATGTGGGGGCACTATAAAGAAAGGAGTTTTCGACCGTGTCAATGAGCTTGCAGACTTCAAAGAACCGAAGCACCCTGACCATCGCCCCCCTTACCTTCACCTGATCCCCCTTGCAGAGATTATCCAGATGGCTCTTGGTCATGCAGGTGTCCAGACAAAAGGTGTAAAAGCTACCTGGAATACACTTGTAGAACGCTTCGGAAATGAGGTTGAAGCCCTTATTTACTCGAAGCCTGAAGATCTGAAAATTGTTGACGAGCGAATAGAAAAAGCTATCCTTGCCTTCCGGAACGGCGACGTTATAATCCATCCAGGCGGAGGAGGCCAATACGGCTGGCTGGAATTGCCTGAAAACCTTAAAGAGAGAAAGAAAGAAGGAAAACTTGAGCTAGAGAAAGAAACAGGTCTGGAAAGGAAAAAGATCCCAATATCCTTAGAAGGGAAAAAATCCAGGTATTTGGAACAGATCTCATTTTCTGACCTGGATATGACAAAATCCGCAAAAGAAAGTGATATAAAACCTGAACAAAAGGCAGAAGAAACAGTAAAAGAGGAAACAGAAAAAAAGGAATCAGAGAAAGAGGAATCAGATAATTCTAAGGGTCAGAGTTCACTTTTTGATTTTTAAGAAATGAGTTCGCTGATAATAAGTTATATGAGCTTTTGCCAATCTCTCGATTAGGGCTTTAAAACTTGATTAAAGGTACTAAATACTCATTTTTTTAAAAAAATTACTTATGGGAACTTATCTATTCAACCTTCTAAAAGCACCTGGTGCTCTTATCAGGTCATGTCTTCCTACCTTAAAAGCTGTAA
>JADGNM010000003.1 GCA_017883485.1 Methanosarcina sp. | reverse complement strand
AAACATCATCATTAGACCATATTAAACCAAATACCTTGTTTGCTGCGAAATCGATGACAGCAAATGGAGTAACTGTCTAATGTGACATAGTCAAGTTAATACCATAAATGATTTTTACCAAACCTGGGGGATTATCATGACTGAGATAGAGATCGGGGATAAAATTCAGGATTTCAGGTTAAGAGACCAAAAAGAGAAGGAAGTTCATCTCGATGACTTCCGCGGCAAGAACGTGCTCCTATCGTTCCATCCGCTTGCCTGGACCAGAGTATGTGCAGAGCAGATGAAAGCACTTGAGGAAAATTATGAGTTGTTCGACAATCTGAACACAGTAGCCTTTGGCATAAGTGTGGATCCCGTACCATCAAAAAGAGCCTGGGCGAGGGAGCTCGGGATTACGCACATCAAGTTACTTTCGGATTTCTGGCCGCATGGGGAAGTTGCCAGAGAATATGGAATATTCAGGGAAAAGGAAGGCGTCTCCGAAAGAGCAAACATAATTATTGACGAGGAACAAAAAGTAATATTCTTTAAAGTATTTCCGGCTCACGAGCTTCCAGACATGGCGGAGATAACAAAAGTCCTGGAGACGCAGGGAGAAACGGAAAGGAAAAAGTAGAGAAAAACGGAAAAGAAAATAATCCGGTTCAGCTCTCACGCATCTGCGTGTCAATTTCGTTATAGAGTTTCCTCAAGTCTATGCTGAGCCTGCGGACTTCCACTTCCCATACTCTTTTGCTAACCTGGGTATCCCCTCCGGCTTTGACAGCTGCCATCCATGCGTATTTTCTGGCTATTTTTTCGTTGTTCGAAGGAAAATGGAAAACCTTTCCGGTTTTATCGTTACTGTATTTTTCATTAATAAGGAATTCGTAGATCTCCTGGACTCTTTCGAGCAATTTCTGTTCGCTTTCGGAACCTGACGCTCCAAAAAGGACAAGGTTCCAGAGGCGGAACTGCACACTGTGAAGCTCGGTGCAAAGCTTTTTAGAACATGAGACTTCCAGCATCTTTCTAAACTCGAGGAAAATATCCGTATTTTCAAAACTTGAAGGCAGGACATCTGCAAGTGAGATTATGACGTGAATGCATTCGTGATAAAGAATTCTGGCTATCAGGAATTCAACTCTCTCCTGCAGGTTCCAGAATCTATTTACAAGGGTCTCGTCCCAGAGCTGATAGGGGTTAATTACAATTATGGACCTGTAAACAATCCTTTTTTCTTTCTGTGAGACCAGCCGTTTCGGATATAGGACCATTCCCTGAATTTTGCCAAAAAACTGAATTCTGACTGCCAGGTCCCAGCAGCATTCCCATTCCTCGGATTTTACACACTTTACCCTGTGGTATTTTCCATCAAAATTAACTTTCTCAAGCAATCGGTACATATCTTTACTGTGCGCTCTTATCAATGACTTCACACTGGATTCTCGATAGACTAGATCCAAATAGGGAGTGTTCTGAACTGAGGCATAATAAAAATAAGGCGCAGATGAATTAAGCCCACTAAATTTGTAAGGACATGAGCCTGAGCCATCTTGCTGATCGCTATTTTTATTCTCAGTTAGCCGAGCCTTCCTTTTCACAATATCTCCTCGTATATCATTCTTATAGAGTATTATCACTAAAGATATATAAAATTTGATCGATAGGCATGAAATTTGATCGATAGGCATGAAATTTGATCGATAGGCATAAAATTTGATCAATAGGCAAGAATTAAAAAAAGGTTTATACAGCCTGAAAAGAGCGAAAGTTTTATTTATTTTCATTTATTTCATTAAGAAATCCGCAAACTGGGCAATTATTTAACTTTGAGAGTGAGATTTCGCTGAAATTTCCTGAAAGCCCATTCCAGAACAGAAGGCGACCCTCCAGCAGTTTTCCCTGTCCTGTCAGGAATTTAATCGCTTCGTTTGCCTGAATAGAGCCGATAATTCCCGGAGTCGTTCCAAGTACCGGAAAGACCTCCTTCCTGGAGATGCGCGGAAAAATACAGTAAAAACATGGGGTTTTTCCTGGAATTATAGTTGTCACCTGACCATCATACCCCATAACAGCCCCGTGAATCAAAGGAATTCTCCTTTTTATGGCAAGCCTGTTAAGCATGTGTCTGGTTTCGAGATTATCCAGGGCATCTACTATAATGTCGCATTCTGGTATTAAAGCTTCGACGTTTGATTCGGTAAGCATTTCTCCGATTGTCTCAACCTCAATCTCAGGATTCATAGAAAGAAGCTTTTCCTTTGCTGATTCCACCTTAGTCCTTCCAATGTCCTTTTCATGATGGAGAAACTGTCTGTTCAGATTGCTGGGATCAACAAAATCGAAATCTACAAGAATTAATTTTCCGACTCCGGCAATTGCAAGATATGTGGAGATCGGACTGCCGAGCCCGCCTGCGCCGGCGACCAGTACTTTTGCATTCTTCAGCTTTTCCTGCCCCTCTTCCCCAAAAAGAAGGATCTGCCGGCTGTATTTTTCGCGCTCGAAATTATTCATTTAATCCTCCGGATTATCGATTTCTAAGGATATTGATTTTATTATTTAGCCTATAAGAACCCATTTTCTCAATAAGTCCAAATTACTCAAGCAGTTTTTGTCCCGTAGTCATTGACCTCTTGATGCATAACACCTTCGATGGAAAGGAAGAAGCGGAACTTGATTAAAGGGGACAAGAGAGGGTACTTCAGATTCGAATTTCAAGGCCGAAAAGTATATCACGGAGAAGAGAACATAGACAAAGATCAGTGGTGGCTAAGAATCAGGAATTTTTTTTGAAAAATTAATTAAGGCAACGCCCATAAAAATGCATAGTTTATTTTTAATATCATTTTAATCGGCTATTGGAACTGATTATTGCAAACAAACTGATTATGTGTAGCAGACTGACTATATATAGCAACCTGTTACCGCAGAACATTCTCACGTATTCAGATTGAAAACTCGAACAGAGAAATTTATAAGGGTTTTGGATTTATGAGAGTTTTGGAATTAAAAAATACTATCATCAATATAAAACAGGAATTCTCAGCTTATTTTAAAGAACGCGATGCTGAAATCAATGGATCTCTCCTTGCACTCCTCTCAGGAGAACATGTCCTCCTGCTGGGCCCGCCAGGGACTGCAAAAACCCTGCTTGCAAATAAAATCTGCGAGACTATAGAGGGTGGAAATTTTTTTCACTACCTGTTGACCCGCTTTTCTACTCCTGAAGAGGTATTTGGGCCGCTTTCTTTAAAGGCACTTGAGAGGGACGAGTTCAGCAGACGAGTAGAGGGCTACCTGCCAACTGCCCATATCGCCCTGCTTGACGAGATTTTCAAGGCAAATAGTTCAATCTTAAACAGCCTGCTATCTGTGCTGAATGAAAGGATATACCATAATGGTAAGGAGATTTTGGAAGTGCCTTTGTTTTCCGTTTTTGGGGCTTCCAATGAACTGCCCGAAGAAGAAGAAAGTCTCGAGGCCCTCTATGACCGCTTCCTCTTCAGGTACAGAGTTGATTATATCCAGCACGAGGAAAACCTTGAGAAACTGATATTCGAAAATGCAGAAGACTTCGAGCCTTCAACCAAATTACCTATAGAGGAAATAAGGGAAATCCAGAAGAGAGCAAAAAACCTGCCAGTTGATCCTGAGGTCCGGACAATTGTAAAAGGGCTCAGGAGAGACCTTAAAAACTCCAATATTTTCGTTTCAGATAGGCGCTGGAAAAAGATCATAAACATGCTCCGAGTCGCTTCAGCCGTAAACGGACACTCCAGCGTGAACAGGATGACTATTGTTCTGCTCCAGCATGTGCTCTGGGACGTGCCTGAACAGAGGGAAATTATCAGGAAGCTCATTCTGGATAGGGTTATTTCGGGAGGCACAGATACCGGAAAAATGAAACTGGATGTTCTCGACCTGAAAAACTCCATTTACAAATGTCTGCAGCAGGAACTTCCGGACCTGGTTGCCTGCACTAAGTGCTTCGTAGAAGAAAAGAAAACAGCAGATGGAATGAAAAGTTCAAGGTTTTCAGGAGTAAAGGTCCCAAAGAGTCTTACGTTTGACAACACTGTCGATCTTCTAAAACACCACACTGAATATCCGCATCATACTTACAGTGTTTCAATCGATTACAGTAACCTCAACAAATCCATGAGCTTTGAATCCCTCGCAGAAATGTTACAAAAGAAATATGGATTTGAATTCAAGATCAGCCTCGACTATGGAGATAAGAAACTCTATGAAAAAGAGTACAAGAATTTGGAGGAGAGACTGAACTACTTCAAAAGACAGATCCAGGAAGAAGAAAAAGCTCTTGAGAGAACCTTAAAGGAAAATATCTGGGTCTCGGAACTTGATGCTCAGGAAATCCTTATAAAATACCGCTCTAAGAACGCAGATACATTCGAGATCTCAAACTATCTTAGCGATATCAGAGCTCTCCTTGAGAAACCCAAGGTTTTTGATGTGGCAATCGAGAAAGTAGGAGAAGCCGCCTGAGACGAAAAAAAGTGCCAAAAAACTAAGAAAAGCTTCGGAAAAATAAAGATATGCAGGAACTAAAAGACTGGAAGGAAAATTTTGGAAGTGTATCCGGATCAGGTTCAGCTTTAAAGTTCGACCATGCCTTCAATCCCTCCACAATATTGAATGTTGAACTTAGAGACGTCCTGGCGACTCCACGAAAAATGCCAAGGCTGCTCAGGGAAGAAATTGCAGGAATCCTGATCTATGAGTTTTTTTCAGACAAAGAGTATGAAATAAAGGATGAAAAGCTGTTCATGGGTAAATTCGGAGTCTTTTTCCCTATATTTCTGAGTCTAAGGAATTTAGAAGGCTGGAATGAAATAAAAGCTCTTGCCAGAACTAACAGCATGGCTGGAGTATTTATCCTGAGAACCTTGCTAAACGAACTATTCTCACTGCTAGATGCTTACGAAAAAGAACTTAAGTCTTCAAAAAAGTTTTCCCAAAACATGGAAAAAATCCTGAAGATTCTTGGGAAACTAATCAATGATACCCATGTAGCATGGGAGAAGAGAGAGAGACGGGCAATGGAGATGAATTCCCCCCGCTGGTATGAAAGCCCGGATACCAGGGAAAAACAGCAAACTGGAGAGAATGATCAGGAAAATAAGCAGGAAAACAAGCAAAAGAACAATCAGGAAAATAAGCGGGAAAATAATCAGGACGATTTCTTGAGAAGTCCTGAAAGTGAAAATCAGGAAAATCCAGGCCAGCGGACAGAAACAATGGCAGGGTCAGAAAGACTTGCCTCAATGACTCAGGAATTCATGTTCGGCGAAAAGGCTGGGGAGGCACTGGATATTACAATAGGGGATACGATAGCTGCAAAAATTGAAGAGCTAATCCCTGTCCTTGAGGAGCACCTTGAGATGCTAGAAATCCTTTCAATGCTGTTTCCAGGCAAGATGTGGGATTATTCGTTAAGGGCATTGCATAGGGAATATTTCGGAAACCTGGAAAGATATGCTGCAGTTCTCAGGAAGAGAGCTGACCTTCGGGAGATTCTTGAGCAGGTTGGGAGAATCGAACTTGAGTACGGCTCAAAGAAATTGAGTCTATCACCTTATAGCAGAAATGAGGTGCATTCAGTTACTTTTTCAAGCGATATCCAGACACTGCTTCCGATAGAAGTCGTAAAACTGAAGAATCCGACTTTAAAGCTCAAATTCTACGCTGACATGCTTGAAGAAAAACTCCTGACCTACCAGCTTAGAGGGGAGAACTGGAACTCGGATACTGCAGGAAAGAGAAGGAAGGGACCTGTCATTGCCCTGGTTGATACATCAGCCTCAATGCGGGGGGCTCCCGAGTTATTTGCAAAAGCCGTGATGCTGGCGATTACTAGAAGGATGCTGAAAGAAGGAAGAGATGTTAAAGTAATTCTCTTCTCCTCGAAGTGGCAGACCTTTGAAATTGAGCTTACAAATAAAAAGCGTATGGGCCAGGAATTTCTGGAATTTCTCAAATTTACTTTCGGCGGCGGCACCGATTTCAATACTGCACTTCGTGCAGGTCTGAAGACATTGAAAGGAGAAAAAGCCTTTGAGGGAGCAGATATCCTTTTCCTTACCGATGGGGCTTCCGAACTTTCCGAAGCGCCTCTTATCAGAGAGTGGAATGAAATAAAAACCGAACGAAGAGCCAGGATTTTTTCCCTGATAATAGGAAATTACGATGCTGGAGGGTTAGAGAAGGTTTCTGACCACACATATATCGTAGGGGATGCAGGAAACTGGGAAGTCCGGGAAAGCCCGGCAAGCTTTGTGAAGGCGATCAGTCGGCCTCTCAGGTTTTAACGCCTGCGTTTGAACAGCCCTCGCGCACCTTCTACAAACTCTTCAAGGTCATTTTTGCCCGGTGTTTGACGTCTGGATATGCTTGACAGAATGGCAAATGCTGCCCTTTTGCCTTTTGATGAACTCCTGAGCAGCCCGATTTCAATCAATGCAATTATAACTTCGGAAATGATTTTGCGGTCCCTGGGACTCAGGTCATTCCATTTATCATTAAGCATTTTCGAGGAGACCTTTATAGATTCCTTTCCACCGGATGTTATTGACGAGGCTGTTGAGGAAGCAGCTTTTGAGATATTTATTATCCGCTCCATTCCAAGGGAAGCAGTCTCCGAACAAAACCTGAAAGCGCTTTTAAGGTTTTCTCTTATATTCACTTCCTCATTATAATGAGTTCTTCTTCCCCGGCTGTTATTGAATTCGCCTTTGTATTCGTCTTTAGAAGCCCGGTTTTCCAGAATTTTGCGGATTTCTTCAAATATCTCTGAGATTTCTTCCTGAGATCTTGTTTTAAGGTACTCTCTGAGTTTCTCCAGCAGTTCGGGGTCAATTGACTCAGAGTTCGGAATTGACTCGGATTTTGATTTATAAGAAGAATCAGGAGGAAAATCTTCATTTATCTCAACAAAATCGGCATCTATTACAGGACAGGATCCGAAAAGAGATTCGTGTGAGACCTTCCTGAATTCTGGTCTCTTGATCCTGAAAGCTGCATCTGAAAGCCTGTCAAAGACTCCTTTTTTGCTTTTAAGCAAGAAAATCGCCCCTTTTTTAAGAAGGTATGCTGTTTGTAACGGATAGTTCTAGCCTGGCATAACTTTAATATTTTAATATTAACGAGAAGCTACATGAAGGTTGCCCCGATAGTTATCTACGAAAGAAACAGTACCCTGCACCTCAGAAAAGTCTTTGCATGGAAACTCAAGATCGAGAAAAAATGAACCAACAAAAATACACATTAAACATATTCTAATATATAATACTTTTTTTATAATGAAAAATTAGATATATAACGACGATCTATAGTATAGATTTGCCTTAAGTTGTTACAATATTCGAACTATCAAACAGCCCTGATGAAATTCCGGGCTTCCTGATGAAGCAGGAGTGTACAAACCGCCCTCTCTCCTGCAAAAAAAGCAGGGGGCTTTAAGACTTTTCCCCCTGCACTTCTTATCATGGGTATTCTCTTTTGCAAGTTTCAGGATTCTGACCCCTCATGTATGCATATTTTTGCAAACTATCATTCCTTATTATCTGGTTGTTATTGCTTCAGAAAACCTTGGTAGTGTGCAACATTTTGGTTTTTAGTTTTACATATGGAAAATTTTGGTACATTTTGGTTAGGAATTAGGCATCTGAGAAATGGGAGTGGGGGTCAATGGGGAGTGGGGGGTTATAAAAAAGAGTTATTAAGGTCTTTAATAACCTTCTCAGATGCCAGATCACAGTCTACTTTATGATATATAAAATTAAAGATTTAATCGTATGTTTTGGAAGTCTCTTATCTAAGACCTCCAATGCAACTATTGAATGTCAGTTTTAATCTGACATTCAAAATAAATTTCAAAATTGACAAATCTTAAGTACTAATGAAGTGATCTTCAGCATATACCAAGCATAACAAGATTGTAGCGGTAAACTCTGGGTCAAAGTTAAACGGCAATTGTGGCGGACTTTTCAACTCCGCCACATACTTATTATTCCTTCTTCTGATCGTGATTTTCTATCTGGATTTTTATGAAATTAGCAAGCCCTATTTCGTTGTTACTGCATTGATGTAGGTCTGAAAGTTGAATTGTCTTGCCTCCGATTCGGAAAACGTGATCTTCTGACCCAAGGGTATATCTCGCTGCACGAACTAAGCCTTCTAGCTGGCCTTTGGGAATTTCCTGATTTGTGCCTGAGTACTGTTTCTTGCAATTCCTGCAGAAGTAAATTGGTGTTATAATCATGGCTATTCTCCTTTTTGTATACTGTTTTCTCTTATTGATTAACTTTGTTTTTGTCTTATAAGTCTATCTTGTCTAAATATCGCCCTTTGTTTCGAGTGCGCTTCCCTTTAAAATCTAAACTGTGATATAGAATAGTTCTTGAGTACAGGATCAGCTGGGAACCTGGGCGCTCTAATGGATCCACGCCAACACACCGACAGCACCGTGAAATGTAAGACTATGTGTCCCTTATTTCTTTAAGATAACTGCAAATGAATTCGCAGTTTAAGCAATTTTTTTATAAGCATTTTACTTATAATAATAGTAAGCGAGGTGAAAAATGTGAGTATAAATAAGACAAAGACATTAAAAGCAATCATATGCGGGCTCATAGCCATATCAATCATTTCGATTGCCTGTGCAGGAGCGGAGGTTGGAAGTACGGCAGCGTCTTCAAAGGAAGCTATAGCAGTACAGGCAAAAGTCGGGCCAGTTCCTGTCCCAGCAGCTGGAACATCTGCCGGAGCTTATTTCCCGGAATATCAAAAAATCACAGTTGATCCGGCCTATAAGTATCTGCAAATGAAGCCCGGAGACAGTGAAAGCTTTACTGTGACCGTTATAAATAACGACAACAAAACGATCGAATTGAAGCCAAGAATTTTAATCACTCCCTATACCGAATATTTCATGAATGAGAGCTGGATTAGCATAAGTCCCTCCGAAAAGTCTCTGAAATCCGGAGAGAAAGAGGAGTTTGAGGTAAAAGTGAGCATACCCAAAGATGCGAATGCTGGAAGCTATGCCGTACTCGTAGCCTTTACGGATAAAGTACCTGAAGGAGACGTAGCTGGCATTTATCCTAATTTCCCGGGTACAATGCAGCTGAACGTGCAGGTATGGATTCCGCCTGCAGTCCAGATTCTTACACCTTATGTCAGTGACCTGGTTGAAGCCGGGAAGGACTATATTTATGAAATAAAACTCAGGAATACAGGAGATCAGGATATCGCCATCTCCCCTAAGCTTACTGAAGGAGGCATTATTTACTACGAGGCATCTTCCTCAAGTGTATCTTCCTCAATTATGCCTCCTTCAGCCGGGCCAGGACAGGCTTTCGGAAATGAAGCAATAACCATTGAAGCACCTGAGAAGATAAAAGCCGGGCAGACAGCTGTTGTAAAGCTGAAGCTTGCAGTTCCAGCCAGTGCAAAGGGCAGTTATAGCGGTAGCCTTGACCTGCATATCGATGATCCCGGAATTAGCAACGGAGGCTCGGTTCCTTTAAGCTTCCGCATTCTTCCGGTTCTTAAAGAGCCCTACGAAACTACCTTTGAAGCCAGGACAGATGATACCATCACCGTAGAGGTAAAAGCCTATCAGTACGGGTACGGCCTGTATACAACCGGAGGAAACAAGGATATCACTCCTTCCTTCAATGTAAGTCTGAAAGACCCTTCAGGAAAAGAGGTAAAACCAGTACTTGTAAACACAAAATCGATTGGCTCGGTAAGCATAGTAGACGACACATACCCGCAGCCGCGTCCGCTTTTTGAGAAATCCCCAAATGTTATGGGCAGTATGGGAACTTCTAATCAGGGAAGTTACCAGGGAGGAACTACAACCTTTGTTGAGACTTATACAGTTCCGGGAGCTGCTGGAAAGTGGACACTTTCAATCCTGCCCAAAAACACCGAAAACTTTGAATATTCAGTTACAGTCGGAGCTGCTGAGAAATAAGCAGCTTTCGATCTTTTTTCATTTAACTCGCCTTCTTCTACCTTTAATTTTTTGTCAATTCTGTTGTACCAGTAAGGGAAGAGGTTTAAAGGAAATATGGATTCCAGAACAAGCATTTTTCAGGGCTGAGTTTGAAAGTCAAATATTATTATACTGGTTAACACATAAAGTTAAAAATCGTAATTTACTGGATAGCGGGGGAAGTTGAGGAAAGGCTATCCTAACGTTAGATTCTGCTTCTGAAAAGAGTATATGTAAGCCCGAAGGAATATAATAGTCTAAAGACCAGATGGAGCTTCATACGATAAAGAGAAAACCATATATCACATAGTATTATTTCCATATTTTTGCTGGAGGTAGAAATAAATGAGAGATGGTCCGGACCCGTTTGGGGTAAGAGACGTTATCGAAACTGCTGCCGGAGAGGCTAAGATTTACAGATTGGGCAAACTGGAAGAGAGAGGTTATGAAGGTATTTCCCTGCTTCCCTACTCCGTAAGAATCCTGCTTGAATCCCTGCTCCGACATGCCGATACTGAAAAGCATATAATAGCTTCCGAAGATATTGAAGCCCTTGCTCGCTGGAATCCCGAAAATATAAGTGGCAGAGATATCCCGTTCATTCCATCAAGAGTGATTATGCAGGACTTTACAGGCGTTCCCGCTGTAGTAGACCTGGCAGCACTTCGTTCGGCAATGAAACGTCTTGAAGACAAACCTGCGAAAATTAATCCTGTTATTCCTGTAGATCTGGTCATTGACCATTCGATCCAGGTTGATTCCTACGGCACGCCATATGCCCTTGAGGAAAACGAAAAAAAAGAGTTTCAGCGCAATGGGGAAAGATACTCTCTCCTCCGCTGGGCTCAGAAAGCTTTTGACAACTTCAGGGTTGTGCCTCCCGGTAGGGGGATAATTCATCAGGTAAACCTTGAGTACTTAACTCCACTCGTACATCTCTATGAGAAGAACGGAGAATTGTCTGCATTCCCGGATACTGTTGTTGGGACTGACTCACATACCACAATGATTAACGGGATAGGAGTGGTGGGCTGGGGAGTAGGAGGCATAGAAGCTGAGGCAGTAATGCTAGGGCAGCCTTACTATATGCCTGTTCCTGAGGTTGTAGGTTTCAAGCTCTATGGTAAACTGGAACCAGGCGTTACTGCAACTGATCTTGTCCTGACAATTACAAAGATTCTGAGAGAGGAGAGAGTTGTCGGCAAATTTGTGGAATTCTACGGGCCCGGCTTAAATTCGCTGAGCCTTCCGGACAGAGCAACAATCTCCAATATGGCTCCGGAATATGGAGCAACACTCGGAATTTTCCCTCCTGATGCTGAGACCTTAGACTATCTCAGGAGAACAGGCAGGAGCGAAGAGCAGATCGATCTTGTGAAAAAGTATCTGGAAGCTCAGGACCTTCTCTATTCGGTCCATAAGCCTGATCCAATCTTTAGCAGCACCCTGGAATTTGATATGAGCACGGTAAAGCCTTGTCTGGCAGGCCCGAGACGCCCTCAAGACCAACTCTTTTTAAGCGAAGTGCCTGAAAACTACCGTGAAATGATGCAGCAGACCTTTATTAGGAGGAGCAAAGCGGGAATTGACCTATCCAGTGACCGTGCTTATCAGCGCTGGATAGGAGAAGGAGGGACACCTGTAGGGGAATCTGAGTCTGAGATTAAAGACGAGGCAGAAGAAGCAGAATCTCAGGAAAAGGCTTCCAAAGTCACACATGGTTCTGTAGTGATTGCAGCCATTACCTCCTGTACCAACACCTCAAACCCTTCGGTGCTCATAGGAGCCGGGCTGCTTGCAAAGAAGGCTGTAGAAAAAGGGCTGCGAATAAAGCCTTATGTAAAAACAAGCCTCTCTCCCGGTTCAAGAGTAGCTACGGAATATCTGAAAGCTGCAGGCCTGCTGCCTTACCTCGAAACCCTTGGTTTCTATCAGGTTGGTTATGGCTGCACTACCTGTATTGGCAACAGTGGACCTCTATCTGAACCCGTTGCAAAAGAAATTGAGGAAAACGACCTTACCGTTGCAGCCGTGCTCAGCGGAAACCGGAACTTCGAAGGAAGGATCAACCCGCTTGTCAGGGCTAACTACCTTGCTTCTCCTCCTCTTGTGGTTGCTTATGCAATCGCAGGTACCGTGAACATTAACCTCGACACTGATCCTCTTGCTTATAAGGCCAACGGCAGCCCTATCTATCTCAGGGATATCTGGCCTTCTGAGGAAGAGATCAGGAATGCTGAAGAGAACAGTATCAAACCTTCGATGTTCGAAAAAGAGTATTCCGGTGTTTTTGAAGGGCCCGAACTCTGGAAAGAGCTTGAAGCACCAGCCGATACCCTCTATGATTGGGACCAGACATCAACCTACATTCAGGAACCTCCTTATTTCGCGAATTTTCCGCTTTCTCCACCTGTGCCAGGAGATATAACGAATGCCATGGTCCTGGCCCTTTTCGGGGACAGCATTACCACGGATCATATATCACCTGCAGGTGATATTCCACCGGATAGTCCTGCAGGCAGATACCTGATATCCTGGGGTGTGGATCCTGAGGACTTCAATTCCTACGGATCCCGCAGGGGTAACCACGAGGTAATGATGCGTGGAACCTTCGGAAACATCCGGCTCAGAAACAGGCTTGTGGACGGGGAAGGAGGCTGGACTGTATACCATCCCCATCTTCATAAAGAGGATTTCCCGGAGGAACCCTGCAGTGGAATCAATATCTTTGAGGCAGCTATGCTTTATGCGGAAAATGATATTCCGTTGATAGTTATTGCAGGAAAGGAGTACGGGACAGGCAGTTCCAGAGACTGGGCAGCCAAAGGCACATTCCTTCTCGGAGTAAAGGCAGTTATTGCCGAGTCCTTCGAACGCATCCATAGAAGCAACCTTGTTGGGATGGGGGTTCTTCCCCTGCAGTTTAAAGAGGGAGAAAACGCAGAAACCCTTGGCCTCACAGGAAAGGAAAGCTACGATATCCTGGGCATTGAAAACATGGAGCCAAAAGGAGGACTTTTCGTAAGGGCAACAGACGAGAAGGGAGATGAAATACAATTTCAGGTAATCTCGAGACTGGACTCTACCGTGGAAATGGAGTATTACCTGAACGGCGGGATTTTACATAAGTTCCTGCGGGATTCTGCAAAAAAAAGTAAAAAGTTATAAATTCCGGAAAGGTTAAGAGACCTTTATGAAAGGTTCCGTAAGCTTTAGATAGGACTCCTTCTCTATCGGAACCTTTCATTTTACTGAAATAAAGGATTCTGGATAATACAGTTATTTCAGAAATTCGGCGTCCGGTAACCATTATATTTCATATTTAATATAACTGAGAGGCTAGAGTCGCAGATCCGCATAATGTGAAAAAATAATTATAAAGACGTGAATATACAATTTCAACAAGTTTAATATACTTATTCAACAATAGTAGAAATGCATCGTCACCCTATTTTTGGGTCTTAAAGACCCTTCGTGTTAAGTCTTTCACGTATGATTAGAGGATTCCCCAAACGTCGAGGTTTTTTAAAAATCCTCTAGGCAAAACTGCGAGGTAGAAAATGAGTAAAAATATTTGTTTCATAGACGGGCTGGAGGGCATTCTGAAATATAGGGATATAGACATCAACCAGCTGGTTGACCTGCCCTATGATGCAGTTTCCTATCTGCTTATTCAAGGAAACCTCCCGGAAGACGAGGAACTTGCCAGTTATTCAGCCCGCTTGCGTGGGGAGCGTGAAATCAACAGGGAGATGATTGACATTATTCGTATGTACAATTTTGATATTGACGCCATGGACGCACTGCGTACGATTGTTTCTTTCATGTCGAAATTCGATCCGGATATCAACGATAGCTCTCCTGAAGGAAATATAAGAAAAGCCATATGGTTAATTGCCAGGATCCCTACTATCATTGCTGCATATTACAGAGTCGCAAATGGAAAAGAGCCTGTACCTCCAGATGAATCTCTTTCTCATGGAGCTAATTTCCTGTATATGTTAAGAGGAAGCAAGCCAAGCGAACTGGAGGCCGAGGTCATGGAAAAGGACTTTATCCTCAGTGCCGAACACGAACTGAATGCTTCCACTTTCTCATCAAGAGTAACCGCTTCAACTCTTGCAGATCTGTACTCAGTCATAGTTTCCGGGCTTTGTGCCCTTAAAGGTCCGCTGCATGGAGGAGCAAGGGCAGAAGTTATGAGCATGATAAAAGAAATTGCCTGCCCGGAAAATGCAGAGAAATTTGTCCTCGAAAAACTCGCAAACAAAGAAAAAATCATGGGTTTCGGACACAGAGTTTACAAAACTTATGACCCCAGAGGTACGGTATTCAAGCAGCTTTCCAAACAACTGGCAGAGGCAAAAGGGGATATGCACCGGTACGAAACAGCCGAAGCGATCGAAAGAACTGTTATCAACGAACTTGTGGAGAAAAGAGGAAAGCCGATCTATCCGAATGTAGACTTCTACTCGGGATTAATCTATATGTATATGGACATTCCCCCTCAGCTTGCAACATCCATCTTTGCAATTGGCAGAGTCTCAGGCTGGATAGCACACTGTTTCGACCAGTACGAGAGAAAAAGGATCATAAGGCCCAGGGCCTTCATGCTTGATGAATGTTAAAATAAATGGACTTACGCAGTTGGACTGAGAAAATGATAGCAAAACACTCATCAAAAAGAGTGGTCAACTATGACAGACGTTAATTTTAATTCCAAGGCTTTTACATATGCAAATAACGCATTGGTTCAAAAGTCAGCTTCTGAAATCCTTCTGAACTTATTATCAATTCAAAAGGGAGAAGATGTCCTTGATCTAGGCTGTGGACCAGGTCATATCACAAAAAAGATTGCACAAATCACTGAAGGAACCGTGATGGGCATCGATATTTCTCAAGGTATGATAGAACAAGCGATAAGCTCCAATAAAGAACTTTCCAATTTAAGATATTCTGTAATGGATGCTGAAAATCTTGAGCTACCTATCAATTTTGATGTTATTGTATGCAATTCGAGCTTTCAGTGGTTTAAAAGACAAGAACAGGTGCTAATCCATTGTTTTAATGCGCTTAAGCAGGGGGGCAGAATAGGTGTACAGGCTCCTGCTACCCAATTATATAGTCCGAACTTTGTTGCAGCGATAGAGAAAATCCATATGCATCCAAATACACGAGAGGTATTCAAACACTTTAAAAGCCCCTGGTTTTTCCTCGAAAGCAAAGAGGAATACGAGCAGCTTTTTCGAAGTTGCGGGTTTGATATTATTTTTAGTGAACTTCGAGACGAATCAAATCCTTTCTCTATTGAACAGGCGTACAAAGTATATCAATCTGGAGCCGAAAATGGGTATTTAAACCAATCTGTTTATACAGTACCTTTGACAGATGAATATATAAATGCCTTTCGTGAGTTAGTTAAAGAATCTTTTAAAGAACAGGCCGATAACTCCGGCATGATTGATTTAAAATTCAAAAGAATCTATATAATAGCCAAAAAGCAATGAATTTTAGACTAAACAGGGTTTATGGGTACTGACAGAGAAATATTTACGTCGAGAATCAGATAATCTTTTTATCATCTGAGAGCTTTTTGATATCCAGATATCATGAGTTTTAGAGATTTCATCGACCAGTTAAAAGAAAACGGAAAACTGGTAGAGATTCCGCAATCCGTTTCTCCTGTATTCGAAGCTTCAAGAATTGCAAACAGAGTAAAAGACCCTGTCCTTTTTCACGATGTTTCAGGCTCAAAGGTCGTCATGAATCTTCTTGGGTCCAGGGATGAACTGGCTTCTATGTTAGGAGTTCCTAAAGAGGAAATTATAAAGAGGCTTTCCGAGGTTTCTCCTAAGGGCGCAGTGATACTGGTATCAGATTCTCCTACTCAGGAAGTTGTGGAAAATAAAGTTGACCTGAAAAAACTTCCTATCCTTACTCACTTTGAAAAAGATGGAGCGCCTTATATAACTGCAGGGATCGTGGTTTCAGAATACGAGAGCATAATGAACGCTTCCATACACCGCCTTATGCTTGCAGGAAAAGATAAACTCGCAGTCCGCCTGGTTCCCCCGAGACATACATATCTCCTTCACAAAAAGGCAGCTGAAAACGGCGACCTTCTGCCTGTTGCAATCGTAATCGGCTGTGACCCGCTAATAATTTACGCGGCTTCGACAAGGGTTCCTGTAGGAAAAGAATTCGAATATGCAGCTGCCCTGAGAGGGCTTCCTGTTGAAGTTTTTGAATGCGAAAACGGAGTAAAGGTCCCTCATGCCGAAATTGTGCTTGAGGGTTATATTGATCCTGTGGAGAAAATTGATGAAGGGCCTTTTGTGGATATTACCGGAACTTACGATGTAGTAAGAAAAGAACCGGTGATCCGTATTACTCGAATTATCCACCGAAAGGACCCCATTTACCATGGAATTCTGCCAGCCGGTCCGGAACATCTTCTGATGATGGGTGTGCCTTACGAACCCAGGATTTACAGAGCTGTCGGGGAAGTTACTACTGTCAAAAACGTGGTGTTGACAGAAGGGGGATGCTGTTATCTTCATGCAGTTGTTCAGATCGAAAAGCAGACCGAAGGAGATGGAAAAAACGCTATTATGGCAGCCTTTGCAGCCCATACGAGCCTAAAACATGTAGTGGTTGTGGATGAAGATATAAACATCTTTGACCCGAAAGACGTTGAGTTTGCAATAGCTACACGGGTAAAAGGGGATATGGATATTCTTATTATCACAAATGTCCGAGGCAGTTCATTAGACCCGAGGGGCGCCCCAGATGGGACGACAACAAAAGTCGGGATCGATGCTACAAAAGTCCTTGTAAAGAAGGAAAGTTTTGAAAGGGCAACTATTCCGGAAGAAGAGTAAAAGGAAGTAAGGGAAGTAAAAGGAAGGAAAAAGCAGCCTTGTCAAAACCCAATTATATTGGGATCTGCAGGCTCAGGCATAGAAATGCTTTCAATCACTGGCAATGCAGAGTGAATTTTCATGTATCTAACAAAAGAAGAAGAGCAAATCCTGAATGGAGAAGCCGGGGAGACTCTCAGGCAGGCCACTGAGATCCTTGTAGCTCTTGGAGACATTTACGGTGCGGATAGGCTTATCCCTATCAAGAATGCTCAGATCGCAGGTGTTTCCTACAAAACTATAGGCGATGCTGGCCTTCAATGGATTTCTGACCTGAAAGGTAAGGTTAGGGTTCCTGCAATTCTGAATCCTGCAGGAATGGACCTGGAAGACTGGGAAAGGCTCAGGGTCTCACCTGATTTTGCGGAAAAACAAAAATCAATCGTTCAGGCTTACGAAAGATTGGGAATTCGCGGTGAATGCACGTGCACGCCGTATACCCTTGAGGGTTTTGATGTCAGCTACGGAGACCATCTGGCGTGGAGCGAATCGTCAGCCGTCTCCTATGCAAATTCCGTGATCGGAGCCCGCACAAATAGAGAAGGAGGGCCGTCAGCCCTTTCTGCAGCGCTTGTTGGCAAAACTGCAAATTATGGGTTTCATCTGGATGAAAACCGTATGCCTGAGATTTCAATTGATGTCGAATGCTCGTTGAAGGAATCGGATTACGGAGCACTTGGGTATGTGGCTGGCAAGCTTCTGGGGAGCAAAGTGCCTGTTTTTCATCTAAAAGATATTCCAGAAACAGACGAGTTAAAAGCTCTCGGAGCTGCAATGGCAGCCTCAGGAGCAGTTGCTCTTTACCACGTTTACGGAGTCACACCTGAAATTTGTAAGCTGGATTTTGAGGAACCGGCAGAGAAAATAACTATTGAAAGAGACCAGCTTGAATACGTTTACGAGAGTCGGAGAAAAGCCTGCAGAGAACCCGAATTGATTACTATCGGATGCCCTCACTGCTCCGCAGCCGAACTTGGGAAAGCAGCTAAGCTTCTGGAAGGAAAAACAGTTTCAAAAGAGCTCTGGATTTTCACCTCAAGAGAACTTGCAGAACGCTATCCGGACTATGTTCGAAACATTGAAAAAAGCGGAGCGAAAGTTGTCTGTGATACATGCATGGTGGTCTCTCCAGCTACCGACAGTTATTCCTGCGTCATGGTGAATTCGGGAAAAGCCTTTGCTTACGTGCCAGGAATGTGCGAAGCTGAAGCAGTATACGGAAACATGGAAGCCTGTATCGATGAGGCAGCCGGCGGCAAGGAAAAAAAGGCAGGTGGCTCCCATTAAATTGAAAGGCAGGACAATCTCCAGAGGATGTGCAAAGGGAGAGGTATTGCTCTCCAGAGACCCCATTTCTTTCCTTGGCAGTATCGACCCCAAAACCGGAGTTGTGGTTGAAGCAAATCACATCCTTGCCGGGAAATCAATTAAAGGTAAGGTCCTTGTTTTCCCGCATGGAAAAGGCTCTACGGTTGGCTCTTATGTAATGTATCAGCTGAAGAAAAATGGAGCTGCACCCTCAGCAATTATAAATCTGGAAACTGAACCCATTGTGGCAGTTGGAGCGATTATTTCCGAAATCCCACTCGTTGACATGCTTGAAAAGGATCCTTATGAATTCTTAAAGGATGGAGACCTTGTTCTGGTAAACGGAAACGATGGATATGTTGAACTTATCCAAGAACAAAATTTTAAGCTACAGAGATATGAACCTAAAGATTAACCGGGAAAAGAAGAATCATAAGAAAGGCAATGAAAAATTCGATGTCGAAGAAACGATTTCGCGTTTATATCCGTTCATAGCCAGAGTATTTGATGTGTATGAGATTCAGAGTTCCGGGAATGCCATATATTTCTACGGAACTCCAAAAATCGACGTTGAGAACGTTGAGGGAGAACTCTGGTTGCCTTCTCATCAGTTTGGATTCAGGTGTAATCTCAAGTACGAGCTTGGGGAACATTTTCTCCTGGTCGCACCTGAAAAAAAGGAAAGGGAAAGGATCTGGATAAACCTCTTCCTTTTTATTACGACCTTTTTTACAACCATGATTTGCGGAGCGGGATTTTTTGGAGTAGATATCGGAAACGATCCTTTGCAGCTTTTTAGAGGTTTACCTTTTACTCTTGCGATAATGGCAATTCTCTTTTCTCATGAAATGGCTCATTATATAATGGCCAGGTACCATGGGATGGAAGCAACCCTTCCCTACTTCATCCCATTTCCTGCCTTCATCGGCACCATGGGGGCAGTAATTCGCTATAAAGGTCCGGTTCCCAACCGAAAAGCCCTTTTCGATGTAGGGATTGCAGGACCTCTGGTAGGGTTACTGGTATCTATTGCAGTTACTTTCATTGGATTTAACCTTGAAGCGCCTGCCGTCAAACCTTTGCAGGATTCTATGATGCTTGATCTCGGCACACCCCCCCTTTTTATGTTTATCCAGAACCTTGTCGGAGCTACAGAGGGGCATATGCATCCTGTAGCTTTCGCGGGTTGGGTAGGAATGTTCATAACTCTCCTCAATCTTCTCCCTGCTGGGCAGCTTGATGGAGGACATATTCTGAGAGCTATGCTCGGTAAAAAGGCAGATAATATTTCTTTTTTAATGCCGCGTCTACTGTTCCTCCTGGGGCTCTATGTAATTTACTGGCTGAAGGAAGACGGCTTCATATGGATTTTTTGGGCTCTTCTCCTCTGGGCTCTCGCAGCATCCGGACATCCTTCTCCCCTTCAGGACAAAATAGAACTGGACAGAAGACGCATCTTAATTGGAATCATTATGTTTATCCTCGGTCTTCTCTGTTTTACTCTTATTCCATTTAAGACCATTATCTGAAGAAAACCAGGGATTATTAAAAAGGAGAAAACAAATGGATGTGCATTTTCGCTACAGCAAAAAAAACTCCTATAGCTTTGCAGTCCTTTCCCCCATACTGCCGGAAGCCGGGTTTTCAGACAGGCCTTTAAAAGGGATTATGATTTACAGTTTTACAACGCGCCAGGCAGCAAAGGTCTTCATGGAGGTGAAAAATGCAGGCACGGATTCTATTTTTATTGCAGGAGGACCGCATCCCTCAGGAGCTCCGGATGAAACTCTTGAATATTTTGATTATGTCGTACTTGGGGAAGGAGAAGAAACCCTTCCCGAACTTGTAAAAGTACTCCAGGAAGGGGAAGACCCAGGAAAAGTCCGGGGCATTGTATATAAAGACCCTGCCGCCGGCAAAATTGTCATAACCCCAAAAAGGCCCCATGTAAACCTTGATTCCTATCCCTGCTTTGACCCTGAAAAACTTCGTGCCCCTATAGAAATCAGTCGGGGATGCCCCTGGGGCTGTAAATACTGCCAGACCCCAAGGCTTTTTGGAAGAGAAGTCAGACACAGAAGCATTGATTCTATTCTGGAGAATGCAAGGTACTACGATGACCTCCGCTTTATAGCATCCAATGCCTTAGCCTACGGGAGTGACGGAATCCATCCGAGGTTTGACAAAGTGGAGAAACTGCTTTCTGCACTTCATAGACTGCCCGATAAAAAAATTTTCTTCGGAACATTCCCTTCAGAGGTGCGCCCCGAATTTGTGACTGACGAGTCAGCCGAACTTGTGAGAAAATATTGCGCAAACGACAGCCTTAGCCTGGGAGCCCAATCCGGCAGTAACGGGATTCTCAAAGAGATTAGGAGGGGGCATGCTGTAGAGGATACAATCTCGGCCGTCGAGTGTTGTCTGGAACATGAGATTGTTCCTGCGGTTGATTTCATTTTTGGCTTTCCAACCGAAACCGAAGAAGACCAGGAAAAAAGCCTGGATCTTGTCCGCTGGATCTGCAGGAAAGGAGGAACCGTCCGCGCTCACTACCTGGCTCCACTTCCGGGAACACCATATTCATCTGTCACTCCTACAGAAGTGAGCGACAGGGTAAAACGAGAGCTTGGAAAACTTGCCCTCGGCGGAAAACTCACAGGATACTGGGAAAAACACCGAAAAACCTGAAAAGCGAAGCATTGTCGATACTATATTTTTATCCCGCTAAATGATACAAAAACTAGAATCCTGGATGTGATTCCAGGAATTTAAAGCAATTATTTGCCTTTCCTGGCCTGTTCCCATGCAAGCTCTTGCAAAAGATTTAAAAGTGGGCGCAAAGAATCTGGAGCTCTTATGTTATTAAAAGATAAAGACGTCCTCTTATTACCTTCCTGAACTGTAAGTTTATAGTATAATACATCAGGAGGGCCGGATGAACTAGGAGCAACTTGACTTTGTTGAAGATCGAATACCCTGGAGCTTTCTACAAGATTTATGAGTTTATTGGCAACTTCTTCCGGAAGTTCGTCTGTATTCCCATGAAATGTTGTCGTAATATTGGCATATCCACCTGAACTTTCAAAGTCGATGCGCATCATACCATCTGCTCCTAATTATTATGTAAAACTCCAAATGCTTTTACAAAGGCACTTGAAGCAATCCATGAGATTCCTCAATTGGCTGTCTCAAAACTCAATTAACTAACATGACTATGTCATATTAGACAGTTACTCCAATAGCTGTCATCGATTTCACTGCAAAGATAATATTTGGCGTATGAGGTCAATGATGATGC
>JADGNM010000104.1 GCA_017883485.1 Methanosarcina sp. | reverse complement strand
TTGAATTAATGGTTTTGGAACTTAAATAATTTTTTATTATACCTACACAATATCAATAGCGATAGCCTGATTTTCATGACATTTTATAAACTCCGGTCTTACGACGCAATTTTGATACAATATCATCCGTCATTTCTTAAGAGTCTTTTATTTCTCAGCTACGAAGACTGCAGTGTTTGTCGCATCTTGGAAAACAACACCCATTAGTGGAGTTGTCTGGACAAACACACGGCCCTTTCCTGGTTGGATCTCAACAGACATATTAATCAGAGTGCCTTTTTCAGTGACAGATTGCCTACCGAAAGGATCTGTTGGATCTGATTGAACAGCCTGCATGACCGCAGGTCCCTGCAGAGTTGCGAATCCCTTTAAGCTTGTAGAATGCGTTTCAGAGTTATTTTCTAGTTCGAAAACTCTTTCCCTATAGGAATCCAACTGTGGGGCATAAGAATTAAGGGACTGATTAGCTTGATTTATTTGTGCTTGTAGGTTTTCGTTTTCGTTTTTAAGGTTATTTAAAGTGGTTTTCATTTCTTGAACCTGTCCCTTATCATTGTAAGTCTGTTCTTCAAATGAGATTATAAAATAAGCGTTTGCAACAAGTGAAAGAGCCAGAAGAAAGGTAAGAAGTTTTGATTTCAGACTTTTAACCATAGTTACTTACCTCCGTATTTCTGTTTTTTCTTTGGGAATGCTCAGACCTTCCTCTATTATTTTGTTAGTCATATGTTAAAACATAAAAATTTACTTACTGGAAAATGATGAGTTGGCTCTCTTTTATCAGATAATAAAACAAGATGAATACGACCAAATAACCACCTAATAAGTGTTAATTACTTTATTCAAGATTTTTGATAAATTTAAAAGTTCATTAAAGATTTGTTTTAAAATTAAATTTCTTTTGTCATTTATTTATGCAAGAAGCTTATATTTAAACCATTGAATATTCAGAATGTCGAACATAGTATATTAGTTAAGATAGACTGAACTATTTTCGAACTACAAATTATTTTAAGCTTGTTAAAGAAAATTGAGGTGTCTCAAATATCCCGTCGATATCCATCTAAAAGTGATACAGAATTAGCGAAGGTTTTTCTCGAAGGTAAGACAGTGTCAGAAGCTATGGAAATAGTAGGTAAACAACGAACTGTGAATTATGCGTCACGTAAAGCTTTTTCCGAAGCATTCAATATCATGCAAGAATTAAAAGATTTGGATCGAGAACCAAATTGGACAGAAGTTAGGGCAATTTCAAACAAATACGGTATATCTTTTGATCGAGTGCAGATTTTAGCGACAGCAATGTTTCATGCAGGCTGGAAGCCGTCAAAGATGGCTCGAAGAATAATCGAAAAGTTTAGAATTACAAAAATAAATAATGGTATCATATGAAATTCCAAGCAGAAAACTGAAGATTATTTGGATATTCTATTGGAATAGAGTCTATCCAACAAGTTCTCTTCTCCGATTTTCTGTGATCCTGAACGAAACTCGGGAAGCGAAGTCTGATGGAAAATCGTAATTTTGTAAATTAGTCCGCTTGAGCGAGCAAAGCGAGCGAAACGGACAGCGTATCGTCGAGCCGCAACTCGACTGGCGCAACTCGACTGGCGCAACTCGACTGGCGCAACTCGACTGGCGCAACTCGGGCGGTCCTACCGGGTTTCAGTAACTTCAAGGACTTCCTGGGCAATCTGGATAAGCCTGAACCAGGTGTTCAGAGCTGAACGGAGGGAAACCGGATCTTCGGCTTTTACACTCAGTACCAGCTTTTTTGCATCCTTAAGGGACAGGCCTATTGCAGACCTTTCTGAAAAATTATCACTAAGCTCGGGCAGGACAGCTCTGTAGATCGTTTCTGCAGTCTCGGTTTCAAAAGTAAATTCTGCGAAAAGTCTCAAGGAATTCCTCCTGATAATTTACAATTTTACTTAAAAACCGGCCTATTTTTAAACTTTAAAAATTATGTCAAAACGAAGGTTTTAAGGTCAGTACTTTTTAAAACCTCTAATACTTAATTTAAAAAGCGACTTCCCGTCACCTATAAAATCTATATCCTTCTCTCCCGCAGCTATTAAAGTGGAGCGTGAAGGAAGTTGATCAATTTTATCACCCTCAATCCTTTGAAAGTGGAAAAAAGACTCAAGAGCATCCGAAATCTCCCCATGGCCTGTGAGAGCGAGTTCAACATCGGGAAACCAGAAAGAATCTATTTCCTGGGAATACCGGTCTGCAAACCTGAGAGAAAAAAGGAGTTTTCCGGTTTCATCATAAAAGCTGAGTTCCCCCGGATTCCCGTGGTACTCTCCTATAACTATGAGAGGCCCGCCCTGTGCGAAATCCAGAAGCTCCTGCATGCCCATTTTTCCGCGATTTATGCATCTTCCGGCTGTAAACCTTGACAGCAGCTTGCAAAGCGTCCGGGTCTTTGCAGAAGGTTTGCGAGAAGAAGTAATTAACATACTCCTTACTCGGCTATGACGCGTTTAATGGTTGTAGGACGCTCTTTTACCAGAATTCTGTGTCCGCAGTACGGGCACCTTATGCCTGTGTACTCGTAGTCAATTTCCACTTTTTGTTTACAGCGAGTGCACTTATATCCCATACTTCCACATCCTCAAGATTTTATTTTGCTTCGGCGACATTCTTCATCGTACGCAGCAGGGTCAGGCCGACACTGGTGCTGGGAATATAGGTTCCGCCAGCGAAGGTATGCCCACATTTGCTGCATTTCCAGATACCTGTTCCGATCCTTTTCACGGTCGGGCGAGCACATTTAGTACATACGTGCGGGGCTCGCATGCGTTCTTCCAGGTCAGCCACAAGCTTTCTGTCCTTTCTCCCGTATCTTGGGCCGAATCTGCCTGCTGATCTGGAAATTCTACCTTTCTTAGTAAACTTTTTTGCCATCGTAATAACTCCTTAAAACATAAAGGTCTAAGTCAGAAATGATTTTTTAAGTCTGGAGTGACTTATTTCAGAACCGGCTGGCCCACGGGTCAGGTCTCTGCAAGCCACAACCTGTTCTGCCTATCAACTATTGCTGCGCGCTTAGACCGTAATACTGGAGCATTTAATATTTATACTTAATTCATCCAGCCTGAATTATTCCTGCTTTACTAGCCCTTCAAGGTGAAGTTCCCGGAGTTCGGCTGCCTTTTCGCGCGCAATATCGATTGCATCCAGAATCTCTGCTTCAGTGAAAGTACCAGAACCCATTTTCTGCATGCCGGCGACGGATCCGTCCGAACTCGATACAATTGTAAGTTTTGTTTCGCAAACTTTCTCTTCATCCAGCGAGGGGTCCACCATCAGCTTTGAGCCGATCTTAGCGAGAGTTATGCCTACTGGGATCTCTTTCATTGCAAGGGGTGCATTCGGACCAATTCCCTGCTGTTCGTTCGGGACAACCGTGGTCATGAGAGCTGCAATGGCAGCCAGACAGGACGCATCAATGAGATTTCCGTTATCATTGAGAATATGAACATCTATAAAGACAATCCAGACAGATTCTCCAAGTGTTATGCATAGCTTTTTTACATCAATTGAGCCCGATTCCCGGATTCCCCTGTCCACAACTCTTGCCATTTCAATAGCTTCCTCTTTGGGCGGGCCTGGCTCAAAATCAGGAGAAGCAATAGGGTTAAGCTCCAGATTGGTGATAATCACGCCTTCGTCTTGAGAGTCTGGAAAAGGGGTTCCCGTCTGGAGTTTAACTCCTACAAGAACCTGAGTTTCTCCAAGAGTTACCTTTGCCGAGCCTTCGGCTTTGACGATAACGTTTGTTTCGAGTTTCATATCTCTGAAATCCTTAAACCCACGTCCATCCTGACGCTTTCCTTTAATCATAAGGTTGTAAATGTAGTCCTTCTTAAGCGTAGCAATAACTTCACTCATTCGTTTTCACCTCTGCTTCCTGATTCAGAGGGGTCTTTTACTACCTTCCAGGGTCCTTCACATCTCTCTTCTTCAGGTTTTTCTTCAGTCTTCACTATCTCTTCAGCAGGAACTTCTTTCCCGGTTATAGCTTTGGACTCAATTTCCTGTTCAGGCTCAATAGTTTCCTCTGAGGCAACCTCTTCAATTCCCGTCTCCTCTTCAAGCTGAATCTCTTCGCCAGCAGAGTCCTGAGATTCTGACATCACTTCTTCTTCTTCTTTTTCTTCTTCTTCCTCGCCGGAAACTGATTCTTCCTTGCCGGGCTCAAGCTTTTCAAATTCTTCGGGCTCTGGAGCTGCCTCAAAAGAGGCTTCAAACTCAGCTTCCTCTTCTAAAGCCTCTTCTCCCTCCTCTTCTTCGATTTCCTGTTCAATCGCTTCTTCTAAAGAGTCTTCCTCTACTACGGCCTCGGCTTCTTTAATTATTTCTTCTAACTCTTCATATTCAGGAGTTTCTTCAGTAACAGCACTGGTTTCGGAGCTTTCTTCTGTGAGTTCCTCTTCGAGCTCTTCGGCTCCTTCAAGCTCTTCAGCTCCTTCAAGAGAGTCTTCGATAGCTGCTGCCTCTGGAGAGTATTCAAAGGATGCTTCTGTTTCGACGACTTTGTTCTCAATATCTTCAGTTTCTGAAGCTTCTTCCGCTGTCTCTTCAACCGGAGTTTCGAACTTCTTTCTCAGGACTGCCTGCTGAATTTCGAGAATTTCCTTACAGCCTTTTCTCACAAGTTCCAGGCCCTTATTAATTTCTTCAGGGGTGAGATGCCCGTCCATCTGGAGAAGGGTAATTTCTCCATCCTGAGTCATTGCTACAGGAAAATCGGCCTCGCCATAATTATCTTCTTCCTTGTTGAGGTCGAGTACTATCTGCCCGTCAACTTTTCCGAAGGCGCAGGAAGTGATTAGACCTTTCATAGGAATGCCGGCATCTGCAAGGGCTACACTTGAAGCATTGATTGCTGCTGTTCTCGTTCCTGCATCAGCCTGAAGTACTTCTACAAAAATATCAATTGCCGTTTTAGGGAAAAGCTCAGACATTATAACCGGTTCAAAAGCTTCCCTGGAAACCTTTGAAATTTCAATGCTGCGCCTGCTAGGCCCAGGACGAGCTCGGTCTTCTACGGAAAAAGAAGCCATATTGTACTTATAACGGATAACTGCAGTATCTGCCCGCTGTGTACGACGGGGGTGGACCTCTCTCGGGCCAAATACGCCTACCAGGACCTTATTCTTGCCCCATTCAAGATAACACGAACCATCGGCTCTGGAAAGCACGCCTATCTCTATTTTCATGGGCCTGATCTCATCCGCTCGCCTCCCGTCCAGGCGCAGCCCATCGTCAGTGATTAGTTTTTCAGGTTTATCACTCATACTGCTCATACTTTAATCTCCAAAAAACTCCTAAAACAAAAATCAATTATTCGGGTCCAGCAATACATCAATTTTTCTGTAGATCTCTTCTGAATGGTTTTCTTTTGCTAAACTCGTGCCTTTCTTCTCATTTTTAAAGAACTTTGCAGGTTTGGGCTCTTTCTGTTTCATTCTTTCATTTTTCAAAAAATTATAGACTCGATCTGTCAATCCGGAAAGCTGAGCCTCAGCTTCAATCTTCCGGAGAGCCCTGCTTAAAAGCTCTACATCCTCATCTTTTCCGTCGATCCATATTCTGCCATTCTGACCAACGAAAATGCTGCAGTTTGTTTCTTTCTTCAGCATTGAGATCATGGAACCGCCGTGCCCTATTACACGGGGAACCTTCACAGGCTCAACCTCGACAATCTGGCCTGTTTTGAGTTTATTAAAGTTTGAATCTCTCAGGGCAAGCTCAATTTTCATAGAACTGTCTACATCCTTTACCCTGAGAATCAAGGAATCGCCTACATCCAGAACATCAGGCATATCCCGTGATTCTATTCTTTTTGGATATTCGGATACATGGAACAGGCCATCGTAAGGTGCGGCAATGTCCATTATCCAGTTGGATGGAGTAACCACAATAACAATCCCGATCACCACGTCATTAACTGAGGGGATATAGGCTCCCGCGAGGGGGATTACTCCAACTCTATCCTCTTTGAGATTCTCGATACCGCAAAACAAAGAATAGATCTTGTTGTTCTTGACATACGTCCCGTATCCAGATCTTTTCGCATTCTCGGATAACAGGTCACCAGGGATCACTATCTTTTTGTCCATCCAACATCCTCTTATAAAAGTTTAGTTTGCGCCTCTCCTTTCGTAAGATGATTTATAAGAGCGTAAAAATCAGTCTGAACTCCTGCCGGAATCCTTATCACCGCGACCCAGGAGCCATCACGCTGCCATTCTTCCTTTGTAATGTTTCCGACCTTGGAAATTTCTCCATATGTTTTGGGGGCATATTCCGGGGGAATTTTCACGGCAATATTGATTTCCTCAAATCTGATGGGTATAAGCGGGCGAATGGCTTTCATTGCAATACTGACCAGCTGATCCACGCTTTTTAAAGGGTCTATATGCACCTTTGCCTCTTCCATCGCCTTCTCGATCCTCGCGGGAGGATGTGGTGCTCTTGTCTGAGGATTAATTGCATTTCTGGAAATGGTATAGATAACCTTTTTCTTTTTTTCCTCAAGCATACGTTTTCTCTGTTCAGCAGTGAGTTGAAGCTCTCCGTGTTTCAGGATAATGTCAGCAATCTCATAGGGATCAGTCGTCTTAAAAGAATTGATAATATCGGATTCCGCTGCTCGATCCCCTCGGTTTGCATCTTCGAAAATAGTTTCAACTGCCAGAACGTCTTCCAGATTTATACCTTCTCCTCGCTTGTAAGCCAGAGCTCCTTCGGGCTCGACCAGGATCTCGAAATGTTTGCTACCTCTTTTGAGCCTTGCAGTCACTGCCTCATCCAGGGACACCATCTTAAGATACCTTCCCAAAATATAATTTTGAGAATCCGAAAATTCTCTGATTACTCATTTTCTAAAGGTTATAAAGGTTTTATTCTTTGTGTTCGCCCCTGTGTTTCTCAAGGATCTGCTGAACATAGCTTTCAACTTCTTTAGGAACTAGCTTTCTGAACATTTTATCCGGAAGGGATACAATGCCCACTTCAAGGGTTAAAGCATCGAATTTACCTTCAGCGGCTTTATAGAGCGCATCCATCCCGAGGAGAATAGCCGTTTCAATATTCATATCCTCTCTGTAATCCGCCTCAAAAACTTCTACGACTGCATTTCTGCCTGCTCCGATGGCTGTTGCCTTGTATTCCAGAAGAGCACCGCTAGGGTCAGTCTCAAAGAGCCTTGGAGAGCTGTCGTCCACGCCTGCAATAAGGAGTGCAGTTCCGTAAGGGCGGACTCCACCATATTGAGTGTAGGTCTGCTTATGGTCGCAGATTTTCTTGGAGATAACTTCTACGCCTATGGGTTCGTCATATGAAACCCTGTTGACCTGCGCTTCTACGCGGGCTCTGTCAACAAGGGAGCGGGCGTCTGCTACAAGCCCTGATGTTGCGGCTCCTATGTGGTCATCAATCTGGAAAATTTTTTCAATTGATTCCGCTTCCACTAGTCTGCTCGTTATTCTTTTGTCAACCAGCAGCACTACCCCATTTGAAGCCTTGATCCCTACGGCTGTTGTTCCCCTCTTGACCGCTTCACGAGCATATTCTACCTGAAAAAGTCTTCCGTCAGGGCTAAAAACCGTAATTGCCCTGTCATAACCCATTTGTGGTGCCATCTGCATATTACATATCTCCCTTAATTTCTGTTTGTAACGTTTCCAATCTTCCCAGTCAACTACCGGTCTTTTCCATCTGAGGATCTCTACCCGCATAGTCGTCAGCTAAATCATTGCCTTTCCAGAAAAGGCTTCAATCAATGCCATGAATCTATGCGGATATCCTGGGAATTCAGGAGCTTAAAGTCCCCGACCCAGCATTCAGGTAAGGAAATCGACTTTTGATTCCTTATAACTCACATTCCGCACCCCTGCCAATTTGGGATAATAATCTTGAGATATTGGATATTTTTAAAGGCATATTTAACAAAATAACACATTTGTGTCGT
>JADGNM010000103.1 GCA_017883485.1 Methanosarcina sp. | reverse complement strand
ACTATTTGTAAAAATAATCGCCATCTAAAAAGGCAAGAATCACTAAATCAACCAAATTCAATGAAAAATTTAAAGGGGGGGGTCGGAATGTAAAATATATTACGACTTGGACTCGTAATATCATAGCTGGCTACACTTGGTGGTCAAATATCCCGTTCAGCTGGTATGCGAAGAAACGTTAGAAATCCTAAAGTGTGGTTCGAGCTTTATAGGGAGCGCGCAGAGCGCACTCCTGAAAGCCGTGTAATTTGTTTAAAGCGCAAAATTTGTTTAAAGCGCGATGCAGTTAGCTATTATAATCATTGCCTTAAAAAGAAATCCAGAGTAGTCTGAAAACGGAAGTCAGAAAGCATGTCTGCCTTCTGCATCCATTCTGCTTTTGGTGTGTAAATCCTGCCTGCAAGATCTGAGATAGCTGCCTCAAAAGAATCAAACTTTTTTAGTGGGTTTCGAAGGGTACTTCTCATGCCTTCCCTGACTACCCAGACTCCAAGGGGAGCCCAGTAATCCGGAGTTATTTCCCTGAGCACGAAAACGGAAGCCTGCTTTCTGATTTCCGCGAGATACTCAAGTACGGCCAGCCTTGCGGCATAATAGCCTCCTGCCAGGGGAGAATATCCTTTTTTCCCGGAAAGGCCCTCACTGTCTTCCCCAATCCAGCTTGATTCTCCGGACCAGACTGCTTTTGGTAGCCAGATCTCAATCAGTTCGAAGGAGTAAGCTCGCGGAAGAATAAGGACTTCAAAATGGTTCCCAAAATGAGTCCCGCTGAAAAGCTGAATATCCGAAATAAAGGGAAAGTCCTTTATGCGACCTGCAAGTTCCTTTCCAGCCATGTCATCTACGGCTGTTATTGACCAGCGAGTGGGCACTATTTTTCTTTCTTTGCCGAGCAGGCCAATTGAAAAAAGGCGTGTGACATGTTCGGTCAAAACGTCACTTTTTAAAAGTTCGGTAACGGCATCTTTTGCCAGAGCGTCTGTGTCATACACAAGGTAATCTACTTTTCTCGGAACATTCGGGTTTTCCGTAAGCTCGAAGTTTTTAACAAGGCCTGAAGGACCCATGGGCGTAAGTACGGCATCGAATTTGAGTTCCTGTTTTGGAGCCTTGAAAAACCAGGCTTCGGTATCTACCGGCTTTCTGGAGAGAGCGAGTTCCTGAGCCTTTACTAGAAGGGGATTTTCTTTGCTGCTTGCATCTTTTATATGCAGATTCGTGTTTGCCCTGACCATACGGGAACGCATGGAGATTATATCTTCAATATGCATGTTTCCCCAGGCTGAAGGCTTTTCAAGAAAAGAAGCCTCACTTTCCTTTGCTAGCGGAGGGATCAATGGACCTGCCGAGACTCTCGGGTAACCATAACTTCCGACAAAAATAGCAGGAGGAGAGGCTCCAAAAACAGAATCTCCTGAGATCACAGGAGCAATCGATTGTAAGGATTTGAACTTTTCCAGGATTGGGCAACGAGGGCGCCCACAAAGTCCTTTTCCTTTACATTTGATACACAATGTGCCATTCACTTTGAATCCATATCCTCGCATATGCTGCAGACTTTAGCTTCAGGAACATTCCTGTACAGCCAGCCGGATTTCTGAACAAAGCTGCAAATACTGCACATGCCCTTTGTCTTTTCCTGGGAAGATAAGTCTCCGTTTAAAAGTACTAAAGCAAATTTTCGAATTTCTTTTTGCGTCTCTTCAGAAAAATTAACTTCAGCCCCACGCTTTTCACTCACGTATTGAGATACTGCAGCCCTTGAGAGTTCCAGAATATCTGCCACTTCTTGCTGCGTATACCTATGCTCAAAAATCATTGCCCTCGAAAGCTCGGCTCGAATTGCTGGCAAGACTTTCTGTACCATAATTTCACAAGTTGTTTTCATGGGAGACCATTGTCCGAATATGAATTGCAATTTACGGGATTGCTCACCTGTTAATCTCTTAAGTATGAACTATATCTCCCTCTATGCGCCATGTAAAAAAATGTATGCCATCCATTGGCATGATCGTACATAGTTTCCGGACCTGGAAATCCATCTTCATTTCTCAAGCCTGGTTTTCCCTGGAGGCTATCAGAGTTTAATTTTTAATTTGTTCAGCAGAGAAACCCTTTTCCATGAGGACTTCTTTCATGCGGGCAAGGTGGTTGCCCTGAAGTTCTACGGTATTTCCTTTTACCGTCCCGCCGCATGCGAACTTTGATTTGAGATAAGTGGATAATTCATGTAAATCAATTTCACTGGCATCGAAGCCCTCTACAACGGTAACTTCTTTCCCATATCTTCTTCTGTTTACTTTCACAGTAATCCTCTGTTGTTCTTTTGCAACCTCTTCGCATATGCAAAGTTCTTTTGGAAGCCCGCATACCGGGCACATTCCGCTACTCATTTGTTGGTATATCCTCCGAATTTGTAATCATTGTTAATCATTGTATATGTAATTTACATTCGAAAATAACTAAATAGACATAAATTACTTATCAATGAAGGTATTAAAGCCTAATGGTATTGTTCTGTCACTTTATGCCGAATTTAAGTTACGGACAATAGTTTTCGACAGCATAAAAAGCCACTGGTGCTTTATAATTTTCAATTTTTTCGATTTTTATATTTAAGAACTATGAGTTTGTAAACTAAATTTAACATGAATATCTAATATTAGTACATGCTGAATGCTATGTAGGCGGCGGGCAAAAGAGTTGGAATCCGGCTTATATATTATCACAAAAGCTAAACTTTCCGGAAGTCTCAAACTCAAACAGAAAAGAAAAACCCGGAAACTTTCCCTTTCCTGGGCAGGGCTTCTCTTAGCAAGCAAAAAATTAAATATATGTTGAACTCCATCTCCTCTAATCGGTCTAATATAAATACGACATTCCTATTATATAAATAAAATAGTATAAAATTATCCGGAACAAAAATATTCTATCCGGGGGTACTTTATGAACGAGTTAGTAGGTTTTGTGAACGCGAATAATGTAAGACAAAAAGTGCTCTCCTTACTTTCCTCGAAAGGAGAAATGGAAGGAGAAAGAATTGCAAAGACTTTAAGAGTTGTATATCCAACTGTCGCAAAGACCCTGGAAGAGCTTGAAGAGAAAGAATTAATCGCAAAAAAGGAAGAAATGTACTCCCTGACCGAAACCGGAGTAAAAGTGGAAAAAATGATCCAGCAAATTTAGTTTTCATCCCTTTATTGTAGTTACATCTACTTCTCTTTCATTTCCCTTTTTTACCTCTTTTTAAACATTCAACGTTTATAAAGAAATCACCGGAGTCTGAATATAAACATTTACTCTTAACTCATTTAAATTAGTCCTCTTGAGCGGAGCGAAGCGTAGCGAAAAGGACCGCGTACCCCGAGGCGCAATTCGGGCGTGAGAAATATTTATCTAATCCTTATCCCTTTATGTCGGCATGCACTGTTAATGCTACGTTAAATACCCTGAAAATTCAGGGAATGATTATCTGAAAAATGTAAATTTTGAATCTTTCAAAATAGGCTTATAATCAGAGGCAAGGCAATGTTACCTGATGAAGATCTGAAGATCATTAAAAAAGAATTGGGGCGAGAGCCTACCCTGGTAGAGCAGGGCTTCTTTCTAAACCTGTGGAGCGAACACTGTTCCTACCGCTCAAGTGCCCCTCTCCTTAAAACCTTTACTACCACGGGCGAAAACGTAATAATCGGCCTCGGGGATGACGCTGCAGTAGTTAAGTTCGAAGACGGATACGTGCTTGCAATAGGTATGGAAAGTCATAACCACCCTTCATATGTAGACCCTTATAACGGAGCAGCAACGGGCGTAGGAGGCATTGTGCGGGATATAATTTCCATGGGAGCCCGTCCTATAGCCCTGATGGACGCTCTCTATTTCGGGCCTCTGGATACCCCAAAAAATCTCTTCCTTTTTGAGCAGATAATTAAAGGAATTGCAGGGTATGGGAACTGTATTGGAGTGCCTGTAGTCAGAGGTGAGACTTTCTTTGACAGGAAATATAGTGGAAATCCGCTGGTAAACGTGGTCGCAGTAGGGCTCTGCCGGGAAGAAGATATCGTGACTTCCTGCTCCCAAAAAGCCGGAAACAAGCTGATTCTCGCAGGCTCCAGCACCGGAAAAGACGGACTGGGTGGTGCTTTCTTTGCTTCCAGAGATCTTTCCGAATCAGCCGAAGCCGAAGACCGCCCCAGTGTACAGGTAGGGGACCCATATACTGAAAAGCTTCTAATAGAAATGACCCTGGAAGCTATGGAGAAAGGCTATGTGAAGTCCTGTAAAGACCTTGGAGCCGCGGGCCTTGGAGGGGCAAGCTCGGAGTTGGCTGCAAAGGGAGGTCTCGGAGCCCATATTATTGCAGATGCGGTACCTCAGCGCGAACCCAATATGAACGCTTATGAAATTCTGCTTGCTGAGTCCCAGGAACGCATGCTCTATGAAGTCGCCCCTGAGAATGTAGATGCAGTGCTTGCTCTGGCAGAAAAATATGACCTTAACGGAGCTGAAGTAGGATATCTGACAGATGAGCCCGGGTATACAGTCGAGTTCAGAGGGGAAATCGTTGCCGATCTGCCGATAGGCTTCCTGACAGGCGGAGCCCCGGCTTGCGAGAAGCTTTCTACAGCCCCTGCTCCCCGGATGGAGGAAGAAGGTCAAAAACTTGAACTTTTAGGAGATTTGGAGGCAGCTTTCCTGAAAGTCCTGTCCTCTTACAACATAGCCTCAAAAGAATGGATTTACAGGCAGTATGACCACGAAGTCCAGCTCAGGACAGTAGTCAAGCCCGGAGAAGATTCGGGCGTGCTCAGAATTACCAGTAAGAAAGGAATTGCACTTTCCTGTGGCTGCCAGCCCAGAGTTGCCCTGCTTGATCCTTATTCTGGAGGAAAGACCTCAATTATCGAAAATGCCATGAACCTTGCAGTAAAGGGGGCTGAAGGACTGGCTATTGTAAACTGTCTGAACTTTGGAAATCCTGAACGTCCGGAAATTTACTGGCAGTTAAAAAACTCTATACTTGGCCTTGGAGACGGAGCCAGGGAACTTTCGATTCCAGTCGTAGGAGGAAATGTTTCTCTGTATAACGAAAGTGACGAGTTCAAAACTGCAATTCCCCCTACTCCCTCAATAGGGATGATAGGTAAAATAGGGCTCGAAATTCCCCTTCCCTCAAGTTTCTTTGCAAAATCCGAAGATACGATTATTCTGGTAGGAGAAACAATTCCGGAGATGGGAGGATCGGAGTATTATGCCCGTTTCGGAGCCGAAAACTTAGGAAGAGTGCCGCAAGTCCCCAAAAATGCCCCGGAAATCATAAAAGCCGTAATCGAAGCTGTACAGAGTGGAAAACTAAGTTCGGCTCATGACCTCTCCCTTGGAGGAATCGGTTCAGGACTCGCAAGGATGTGCAAAAATGCGTGTGCAAAGGTGGACCTGAGCGAAATTGGAGAAATGCAAGCCGATGAAATTTTGTTCTCGGAAGCTCCTGCAAGAGCGCTACTTGCTACAAGCGAACCCGATGCTGTACAGGAAATTCTTAAAGATGTACCGCACATCATAATCGGCAAGGTGGGAGGTAATGCCCTGGAAATCAAAGGAAGAGATTTCGAGATTTCACTCTCCCAAAAAGAAATCTTGGAAGCATATGGCAGTCTTACAAGGTTTATGATGGAATAATCCGTCTCACCTTTAGCCTGTAACTTTTTATTAGATCTTTATGAAGCGCAACTCTAAGGAATGGAAAGAGAAAAGGGCAGAGTTTCTCAAAGGCAAGACCTGTTCCTGGTGCGGCTCTTCCGACTCTTTGTGTATATGTATTCCCAGGGCTTTGTCTCCGGCGCAGATCAGTTCTGAGATTTACAGTGCTGCATATGCCCGTTTCAAGGAGATCTACAGGCAGAAGTACCAGAAATTCGATTGCGTACTAACTGGCAAACATCGTCATAAAAGCCACCCTTCCTGGCACAAGGCCTCAACTGTGCATAAGATTGAGCCTGACAATACTGATCTTGAAGAACAGTCTATCGAGGTTCTTGTTGAAGATTCGGGTGAGAGCAATTTCAAAAAACTTTATCATGAATGGCTTGAAGAAGCCGGGATTAAAGATCTGATCGAAGAGGAGATTGAAAAAGCAGAAAAAGAATCCGAATCTTTAACAAATGCAATTGCACTCTGCAAACGCTGCCATTTTGCAAGCCTCAGGGGCATGGAACTCTGTCCTGTCTGCAGTAGCAAGTATAAGTCTTCACGCTACGAGACTTGCTTTGAATGCCTCCCAGAAGGAAAAAGGGAAGAAGTTCTGGCAAGACAAAAGAAAGAAGAGGAGCTTTCTAAAGATTCAGGCTAGACTTCGAAGAAATAATTTTCCGACAAGCTATGAGTAAGCATTTCTAGCAGTGAGATATTTCAGAGAAAAGACCAAGTTCAAAGGAGAGACCAATTTCAGAGGAGAGACCAGCCGCTTCCTCCACAAGCTCTACAAATTCCTATTTCCATACTACCGGACCCGCCGCATAGATAGCATATTCTTGCAGGCTGAGCAACGAGCACATCCCCCTGTCCTCCGCAAGCTTCACAGACTCCACCTTCAGCATGCCCGGTTCCGTTGCAAAAAGAGCATCTTTCCGGAGCGTACTCAGTATCAACATAAGTATAGACCATTTTCATCACCTCATATGTACGTTTACAGGAATATTGCCTAAGTGAAAGAATTCTGGTAATACATATTTTCTATTTTCTAGATTAATATACGACAATGTTTCGCTTTTATTCTTGGTTTCAATATGGTTTACGAGTGATAAAAAATAATTATATTTGTCAAACGATTACTAATCTTGTTGAGCGATTGTAAAAAGGAAAGATTTATTGTATAATACAAATTGTACTGAATATCTCATTTCTTATGATTTAGTCTTTCGATTTGCATTTTTAAATTGAAACAGAATCAGAAGAAGGTTCAATTACAAACTCATGGAATGATTTTAATCTGATATACCTAGTATATCATGCAAATTGACGAAATTTCGCTGTTTTATTAACTATGTCTATAGATAGCTAACAAAGGTGTAGTGCGTGATTGTTTATTATTAGTGGTTCTCTGTATATTTTTATCTTAAAGCTCCGCAATACTGCGTTTTATTTTTGACTGGATAAACCAAGCCCGTAACATTCGAAACGAAATAATTTTAAGCATAGATGTCAACAGAAGCCAAATATCCAAGCACCGAACCTTCACTTTTTTTACTTCCTATGCTTCCTGTGCTTCTTTTGCGACAGTTATAGGCAATGTATAGTTTCCTAGCAGGTTTCTTATTTGCGCTTTATTCTTTTTACCTGTAAACAATGATACAATAAAGCTAAATAATCCATTAATCACCAAATATATATTTTTTAAGTCTTTTATATAGTGATTCATTTTTCTTTCCCTGTTCGACTTTTCCTTTAACATTGTAGCGTTTAGAAGAACTTGAAACGTTAATATACCCCGACATCCTATCGTCTCTAAGCCTATCGTATTTTTCTCTGTCCCTCTCTTTAGCTTCCCTCTTTCGAATCGCTTTAACTTCAGGGTCGTCGCAATGTTCGCAATCGAGGTTATCATAACATCTTGGACTATTCTTCTTTATTGGACACATTGGTTTTTCTTGAACAGGGATAAGGCTTTGTTTAACAGATTCGTATTTTGCTTCACTAATCCATATAATTGGGCATTCATGGCTCTCAGGTAGATGATGTTCAACACAAAATTTACCTCCACATCTGTGACAATGGAATAACATACTGAAATCATCCCCGCAATAGTCACAGAATGAAATCTTACCTGAACGTCTTTTTTCTGCTACTTTATTTTCTCTTCTGTATTTTTCTTCGGCTTTTGCTATTTCAGCTTCTTTATCTCTTTCATTCAATAGCCTATCATATGCTTCTCTCTTTTCAGAATCTAACAGAATACCCTTAATTGCACATTTCGAACCCTGGCACTCTTGTACCACTATGCTATACTAAAAGGTCATTTTGTTGATATAAGGTTAATAAAATGTCCAATAGTCAAA
>JADGNM010000102.1 GCA_017883485.1 Methanosarcina sp. | reverse complement strand
GTACCTATTACGTCAAAATCGATATTAGCCAACTGGTTTGGGGGAGGCTGAATAGTTACATAATTATAAAGTGTATTCAACTAAAAATTAAGATAGTGACATAAATCAATGGGAGTGAGTATCGGGAAAAATAAATCGAAATTATCTTCGGGATTTGCCCCAAGACTATAGGTTACTGATCATCAGGACATGTAAGAATGCAAAGCTAAATGAAAGAATGACCAAAAAGTTTTGTTTTCAAGAGAAAGTAAGGCTGGTCGCTTAAAGAAAGAGAAATAGGGGGAACATGAACTCGGCTGAATTTAAAATACACAATTCTTCTAAAGTCTATGGAGCCTCTGTAATAGGGAAAGACACAGTAATACTGGAAAATGTAATTCTCGGATACCCTGAGCACAAGATCTTGATGGAAATTTTGAAACAAAATCTCGAAATCGAGGATTTTGATTTCCCAGGTTGTACCATAGGTCCGAACTCAATTGTAAGGGCCGGGTCAACTATATTTTCCAATGTAAAAACCGGTAAAAACTTCAAAACCGGGCATCATGTAATGATCAGAGAAAACACGGAAATCGGAGATAATGTCCTGATCGGAACCAATGTCATTATAGATGGGCATGTGAAGATAGGAAATAATGTCAGCATTCAGGGCAACGTCTATATTCCGACAAATGTTTTAATCGAGGACAATGTGTTTATCGGTCCCTGCGCAGTTTTGGCCAATGATAAATATCCTATCCGAAAAAAATACGAAATGAAAGGTCCTGTTTTAAGAAAAGGTGCATCTATCGGTGCAAATGCTACCCTGCTTCCGGATGTAGAGATCGGAGAAGGGGCAATGGTTGCCGGAGGAGCACTTGTAACAAAAAATGTACCTGCATGGAAACTTGCCATTGGCGTGCCTGCCAGTGTACGGGAACTTCCAAAGGATTTAAAAGAATTGAATCGAATATAATCTATTAAAAAATTAGAATTAAGAAATATAAGATCTACTTAGACTTTAAAGAGGTCCGAAGATGATTCCAATTGGCAAGCCACTGCTGGGCAAGGAAGAGATTGACGCAGTAACAGAGGTTCTGAATTCAGGCATGATTGCTCAGGGCCCGAAAGTAGAGGAATTCGAACTTGCTTTTTCCGAATATACTGGCAGTGGGTATGCCGCAGCCGTAAACTCCGGTACCGCAGCACTGCACATCGCACTTCTTGCCCATGGAATAGGAAAGGAAGATGAAGTGATTACAAGTCCCTTCAGCTTCATTGCTACCGCAAACAGCATCCTTTACACCGGGGCAAAGCCCGTTTTCGCAGACATCGAGCCAGATACTTTCAATATAGATCCTGAAAGAATCAAGGAAAAAATCACTTCAAAAACCAGAGCCATTATGCCTGTCCACCTATATGGGCACCCAGCAGATATGAAAGCTATAATGGAGATTGCAGACGATAATAAGCTTATTGTGATCGAGGATGCCTGTCAATCCCATGGTGCCGAATGCCTTGGAAAAAAAGTTGGGAGCTTTGGGACAGGAGCATTCAGCTTTTACCCGACAAAGAATATGACAACAAGCGAAGGCGGAATGCTTACTACAGATGAAAAAGAGATTGCAGAGAAAGCAAAGATGATTCGGGCACATGGCTCGAAGATCCGCTACCTGCACGAAATGCTGGGTTTCAATTTGCGGATGACTGATATCGCAGCTGCAATCGGGCTTGTGCAGCTTGGAAAACTAAATAAATTTACCGAAGCAAGACAGAGAAACGCACAGATGCTTTCAGCGGGGCTAAAAGGTATATCCGGACTTGTACCCGCAATTACAAAAGCTGCCTGTACCCATGTTTTCCACCAGTACACTGTCAGGGCAGAAAAGAGAGATCAACTTGCATCTTTCCTGAAAGAGAAAGAAATAGGAACTGGAGTCCACTATCCTACACCTATTCACAAGCAACCTTTCTATAAGGAACTTGGATACAGAGATTCCCTGCCGGTTTCGGAAAAAGCAGTAGAGGAAGTGCTCTCTCTTCCTGTACACCCTGCATTATCCGGAACCGATATACAGAAGATAGTTGAAGCAACCAGAGAATTTTATGTAGAAGACTGAGCAGTTTTCAAGCCACTGGGTTTTAGAAACAGGAAGTGAGACTTTTGATCAGAGTAGGAGTTATAGGCACAGGTGCTATGGGACAAAATCATGTAAGGATTTACAGTGAGATCGAGGGCGTGGAGCTTGCCGGAATCTCTGATGTAGACCAGAAGCGCGTAGAAGCCATGGCTGCACAGTTCAAAACAAAAGCCTTTACAGATTACAAGAAAATGTTCGCTGAAGGACTAGATGCGGTAAGTGTTGTTGTGCCCACAAAATTGCACACTCAGGTTGTACTTGATGCTCTTGACACGGGAATGCATGTCCTTGTTGAAAAGCCGATTGCAGATACTACTGAAAATGCCGAGCTTATGATCGAAGCCGCAAAAAAGGCGGGAAAGATCTTGATGGTAGGGCACATAGAGCGTTTTAACCCGGCAGTCATAAAACTTAAAGAAATTATAGACTCGGGCACTTTGGGAAAGATAGTTTCAATCTCGACCAAAAGAGTAGGTCCCTACAACCCCAGGATCAGGGATGTGGGAGTAATCCTTGATATAGGTGTCCACGACATAGATGTGATCTCATATCTTTACGGCAAGAGGATAAATAGCGTGTACGCCATTGCAGGTGCAGATATACATTCATTTGAAGATCATGCCTCAATCATCCTGCGCATGGATCATAACTTTGCAGGAGTTGTGGAAACGAATTGGCTGACTCCTCATAAAGTTAGACAGCTTACAGCAATTGGACTTAAGGGTGTTGCCTATCTGGACTACATCAATCAGACCGTACAGCTGCACGACAACGAATGGATAAGAAAATCCAAAGTTGAACCAAGTGAGCCCCTGAAAAATGAACTCACATATTTCATAGACTGTGTTGCAAAAGGCAAAGATCCAAAACCCTGCGGAGAGGATGGAAAACACGCCCTTGAGGTAGCAATGGCGGCCATAAGGTCTTACAGAGAAGAAAGATTAATTGAAGTTGGAAAATAAATCGGGGAAAATCCTGAGAAAGCGAAATACCAGAAATCTTCGGAAATAGAAAAATCTGAAAAACAATTTATAAAGTGGTAAATATGAGTAAATTAGAACAACTTCTCAAGGAACGCGGTCCGATAAAGAAAATAGGAGTCCTGGGGATGGGCTATGTAGGTATCCCTGCAGCTGTCCTGTTCGCAGACGCCCCATGTTTTGATAAAGTTTTTGGTTTTCAGCGTAACTCAAAAAGTTCAGGCTATAAGATAGATATGATTAATCGCGGAGAATGCCCTCTCAAAGGAGAGGAGCCAGGGCTTGACGACCTTCTTGCCAGGGTAGTAAAGGCCGGGAAGTTCGAATGCACTCCGGATTTCTCAAAGATCTCCGAACTTGATGCAGTCACCCTTGCAATTCAGACTCCCTTTTCAAATCCCAAAGATCTGGAGCCCGATTTTTCCGCACTCATTGACGGTATCAGAAACGTGGGACAATATCTGAGGCCAGGCATGCTTGTAGTGCTTGAGTCCACAATCACCCCAGGTACAACCGGAGGCATGGCGAAAACTATCCTTGAAGAAGAATCCGGTCTGAAAGCCGGGGAAGACTTTTCCCTTGCACATGCCCCCGAAAGGGTGATGGTCGGAAGGCTTTTGAGAAATATCAGAGAACACGACCGCATCGTGGGCGGCATTAATGAGGCAAGTACCGGGCGCGCAGTTGAGCTGTATTCTCCAGTATTGACTGTCGGAAAAGTAATCCCTATGAGTGCAACTGCAGCCGAGGTCACAAAAACTGCAGAGAATACCTTCCGCGATCTCCAGATTGCAGCAATCAACCAGCTTGCTCTCTATTGCGAGGCAATGGGTATAAATGTATATGATGTCAGGACCGGAGTGGACAGTTTAAAAGGAGAAGGAATTACAAGAGCTGTGCTCTGGCCCGGCGCAGGCGTAGGCGGCCACTGCCTGACCAAGGATACCTACCATCTGGAAAGAGGGGTCAAAATAGGAAATGGAAAGCTGGATTATCCTGAAGGTGCAGATTCAATCTACGTGCTTGCAAGAAAAATCAATGATTTCATGCCTGTGCACATGTATAACCTGACTGCTGCAGCCCTTGAAAGAATAGGAAAGAAAATGAAAGGCTCAAAGGTTGCTGTCCTCGGCTGGGCATTTATCCGGGATTCGGACGATGCAAGAAATACGCCTTCCGAACCGTACAGGGACCTCTGCCTGAAAGCCGGGGCTATAGTTGAGGTGCACGACCCATACGTTATACATTACCCAGGGGTTGAGATCTCCGGTGATCTTGATAACGTGATTAAGGATGCAGATGCGGTGGTAATCCTTGCAGGACATAGCGCATACCTGGATTTAAAGGCTGATTGGATTAAGGAGCTTACAGGGAAATCAAATACCGTTATTGTAGACGGAAGGAACATAATCGAACCTGATGAATTTATCAGCAAAGGATTCGTGTATAAGGGAATTGGAAGAGGAGATAAGAACGAACATTTGATAGCGTCGAATGAATTTAAGAAGGAATTGAAAGAGGAGATAAGAACGAACATTTGAAAGTGCCGGACAAATTCAAGGGCACCGTTTGCTTATGAGGGTATTGAAAAGAGTAAGAAAAACGAACGGCAATAGTATGATCACAAATTACTTTAGTTTGAAAGGTCAGTTCAATCTTTCATACCCTTGATACCCCTTGAAAAGGTGAAAACCATGATTGAAAAACTGAAACAAAACGAAGAACTCTGGGACCTTTTTACCAAAAAAGAAGAATACAATTTGACTTTTTCTGACCAGGATGACAGATTTCCTTACTACTTGAGTTGCCAAAGGGATGTTTTCGACCCCAAAGTTTCCAGATTTCTGGTAGAAAACGGGCTACGCCCTGAGTATCCGGAAGGGAAAAAGTTTGCAGTATGCCTTACGCATGATATTGACTTCACCTATCCGGCAAAAATGTACACAATAGTTGAAACGGCTAAAGCAGTTGCTAAAGGTAATTTAGTGGATGCTGTGAAGATGCCTTTTTCCAGTATTAGCAAAAGGTATAACCCATACTGGAATTTCAGAGAAATAATGGATCTGGAAGCAAAATATAATTCAAAGTCCAGCTTTTACTTTCTGGCTTTAAACCCTGGAGAGAAGGATTTTAATTACAAAATTGAAAATCTTGAAGCAGAATTAAAATTCATATCTGACCATGGCTGGGAAGTCGGCCTGCATGGAGGGTACGAATCCTACAATAGCCTTGAAGATTTAAAGGAAAAAAAGCAAAGACTCGAAAGAGTTCTAGGCAAACAGGTCATCGGGTACAGAAACCACTATTTAAGATTTAAAGTACCGGATACATGGGAATTGTTGAGTAAAGCAGGTTTCAAGTATGACGCTACATTTGGGTATTCGGACTGTGCAGGATTTAGGAATGGGTTATGCCACCCCTTCAGGCCTTATAATCTAAACACTGAAAAACAAATAGACATACTTGAACTTCCTCTTATAATTATGGATCGAACTTTGCTAAAAGATTATATGCGCCTTGATTTTAAGAAGGCCTGGGAGCTAATAAAGAGGCTTATCGATAAAGTTGAGCAGTGCAATGGCGTGGTTACAACCCTCTGGCACAACAATATGTTAGCTGAAGAGCAGTATCGCAAACTTTATGAGAATCTCCTTGAGTATGTTTCCAGTAAAAATGCCTGGATTTCAAGTGGAGAGGAAGTCTTTAACTGGTGGACTGCTAATGTCGAAAAAAAATATTAGAGCTGACAACAGTTCAAATAGACAGCAATTCAATGAGATGTTTTTATACTCACGACTTTCAAGAATGTAAGGGGGTTGATGCTTTTTCGGAAAGTGTTGACTATCCGGTTTAAATTGATTTAAACATTTTCGTATTTTTTTAGAATTTCCTCAAAAGCATCAGCAACAAATTCTATTTTTTCCCTTCCAAGTCCGAAAGTGCTAAGTTTGAAATATTTAGTAAGTCCGGATTTTATACCATGGATATTACGCTCTTTAAGTTCCCTGTAGAGGAAGTACCTTCCGTTCTTGACCTTCTCGGAAATCTCAAAAAAACGTGGGGCTTCGAAAAACATCAGATCATGAGAATGTGGCTTTTGCCCGTTCTGTATAAAGCCCATATCCTCAAGCATTGCAGAGAACCTCCGAGCGTTTTCAACTTCCGGATCCCAATTTCGGACGCGTTTTACTACGTCGGGGAAAGAGGCAATAAGAGTCATAACCGTAGCACCCCTTGCAGTACACCCGAGAAGTTCAACTTCCTTTACCTTGCTGTGTTTCGATTTCCTGAACACTACTGGGGCATATGCCTCACTTACTCCAAGAACTCCTATCGGCCCTGATGCAGACATCGATTTATGCCCGCTGCCCACAATAAAGTCTGCACCTATTTCTTTTGCGGATACCGGCATTCTTCCGACTGCATATGCTCCATTCAGGAGAAGCGGCACGCCGTATTCGTGACAGACTGATGCTATTTTTCTTGCATCCGGCAGGTTTCCATAGCTTCCATCGGGATACGTAATAAGAGCAAGAGCAGGCGGTTTTCCACTTTCCTTTGTGACCTCTTCGATTGCCCTACCATACCCTTCAGGGTCAAGGGAATATTCGGGGCTGCCTGAGTGAGGCACGACTTTAATATTCAAGCCTGCTCTTTCGGCTGCTACATAGGAGGAATAATGAGCAAGCCCGTCAAGCACAATCCAGTCCCCTGCCTTTCCTAAGGAATGCATAACAACAAACTTGGACTCCCGCGCCCCGTTTGTAACCCTTGCCTCGTCACAGCCAAGAAATTCGGGAAGGACCTGATGAATGAAGTCATAAATAGGAGGCTTTTTAATCTGGTCCAGAACCCCTCCGCAGAAATCACAGACTGAATACCCGTCTCCCCATTCTACAAGAGCCTTTTTTGCAGGGTCTGTCAAAAGCCCGCCTGTCTGAAGTGGATCAATGTTTACGCTGCCCAGGGTTTCTCGCTTAATAAAGCCGAACTTCTGAAGTGATGAGTCATCAAGTGTCATTTTCTTTCATACCTCAATATTACTGTAGATTTGGCCGCATATTCTGTTCAATTTCTGCTCAGTTAAAACTTCTAGCTAAATTTAGCTAAATTACGTACTAATATTATTAAATAATTTAGGATTTGCAAAGATGTGCAGAGATTAATAAAAAAGTATTCCATAAAGTATTGAAATTTAAAAAACGTCCAGTGAAGACGTCATGCAGCTATTTTCAAGTACCTCGCATGTATTTCAGGCATTTACTGCCTTGTTAAACACATCAGTAAATTCGTCGCACTGAGCGACAATTTTCGAAGCCGCGTCCTTTAAAACCTCAATAGGGTTAGTACCATCGGTTTTAATGTAAAAGACCGGATCACTTATGCTCACATGCTTGATATCATAAAAGGCTACCTCTACCCTTTCGTCTTTGATAAGAAGATCCTTGAGCAAATTGAGAAGGGTATGAGTTTCGCCTTTGAGCTCAACTTCAAGCTCATTTTCTGTTTTGGAAAGGATATTTAGTTCCATTGGTAATCACTGTGGATGGTGAGTAGTATAAATTGTCCAAAAATCTATCAAATAAAGGGAAACAAATTAGGGAATCCCTTTCCCATATTCTGTTGAGATTTTGCGGGTTTCTGTCATATTGCAGACAGGGCATTTAAGCTTTTTCCCTTCGAGCACCAGTTCCCCTCTACAATTAGAGCAGTAAGCCTTCACAACTCCGAGGGAATCCTCAGCTGTAGTCAGACGCATCCTCTCAGCATCAATGACCTTTGCCCTGATTATATCAGAAGGCCTGAATTCATCTGCAAGTCTTTTGACGTAAGAGTCCCTAACATTTGACACATGGATATCCCCAAGTCGTAAATTGACGATTTCCCTCCCTTCTTTACCTTCAATTCCTGCAATTTCAACCATTGCCCCGGATTCCCGCACGTCAATAATTTCTCCATATACAATATCTCCAACTTTAAGGATATTAGGAGTGATGGTGTG
>JADGNM010000101.1 GCA_017883485.1 Methanosarcina sp. | reverse complement strand
GATAGAATTAACGCTCAGATTAACGAAAACCTTTAGAAATTTCAAGGAATATATAATCAAGCATTACCGAGCTCGTTACGAGGCAACGGGAATCTAGGTATAAATTCAAATTTGCTTACGTCTCAAAATCATACCGATTCTAGCTTTCAATTCCAGGAAGCTAAAAGGAGTAATTACATAATCGTCTGCCCCTGATTTAAAAGCTTCAATTCTGTCTTTTACCTCTCCCTTTTTACTTAGCATAACTATCGGTATCCAGCAGTACTTGGAGCTAGCCTTCAATTGCCTGCATATCTCAAAACCATCTCGATCCATAAGTCCGGTGTCTAGCAGGACGAGATCAGTTTTTTCGTTTTTTACTGCCTCAAGGGCAGAAGAGCCCCCAAAAGTCCTGACAACACTGTAACTTTCAGGTTCAAACGCTGCATTAAGGCTATCGTAAATACTGTGCCCATAGCTCATAATAAGGATTTTTTCCCTTGTGTCATTGAAGTTTGCAATGCGCATCTTTACCAATTCTTCCGGAACCGAAAGATTACGGGCAATATCATTAGAGCTAATTTCAGGCTCTGCTTCAATCAACTTTAGGATTTCATGATCAAGATTTTTTTCGTGCATTAGCCTCTGCCTCAATAAAGTATACATTTTCTTATGTATTAAACATTTCTAAAATATTTATGCTGATGAGATGTGGGAAATTATCTATAGTATAGATGGCAGAGTTACCCAAATATTTAGAAGATTTCATATGGATCGCCTGAGTTAACCAATTAGGAGATAAGTTTATAACCGTAAATAGCAAGTTAATATTGGAAATAAAAATCACTTACGGAGATTAGCCACCTCTGAGATGATAGAAATGGATCCACTAGAAAAAATCTTCGGGAAAACCGCACAGATGACAGTCCTTAAGAATCTGATCGAACACCAGAACGAATCAACTTACCTCTCAGGTATAGCTGAGGAAACTGGATTGTCTCATTCAAGCGTATCAAGGGTTATCACACCTTTGATCGAGTCAGGGATTGTCAGAGAAAAACCCTTGGGAAAGCAAATCCGGACTTTCCAGTTGAACATGGAAAGCGAGGCAACAAGGTTGATAATAGATTTCTACAATAGAATCAACCAGATGTTAGAGTAAGCCTGAAACATAAAAGGCGTTAGAAGTAGAAGTTCGGGGCAGAGCAGATTTACTGTCCCTTGCTGCTTCTTCGTTCCAGGCTTTATATAAATAACTGAACTTTAAAGTAATTCCAGCCAGAAGGTTTTGATTTATATACTTTTTCATTTAACCTGTTCTTTGAGGCTTTCGATATATTCATATGCAGCAGTTGCTGCGAGTGCTCCATCTCCAACCGCTGATACAACCTGCCAGATACTTGTGTCACGGCAGTCTCCAGCAGCAAAAATCCCTTTTTCAGATGTCTCAAGTGAACGGTTAGTCTTGATAAAACCTTCTCCATCTTTTTCTACATTAACAATTTCAGTGTTAGGATGGATGCCGATATATATGAAAATACCATCTATAGCCAGTTCACGGACTTCCTCAGTTTTCAGGTCTTTAAGGACTAATTTTTCGACTCTTCGAATTTCTCCTTTACTCCCGACGATCTCCGTAACGCAGGCGTTAAGCATAAATTCAATATTCGAAGTTGCAAAAGCCCGATCCTGAAGAATTTTTGTAGCTTTCAACCTGTCTTTTCTGTGTATGACATAGACCTTCCGTGCAATCTTAGAAAGAAATAGAGCGTCTGTGATTGCTGAGTTGCCTCCTCCGACAACTACAACTGTTTTGTTCCTGAAAAAAGGCCCGTCACAAATGGCGCAGTAGGAAACTCCTTTACTGACAAACTCCTTTTCTCCGGGAACACCAAGGTGCTTTGGGTTTGCGCCTGCCGCGATTATAACAGCTCTTGACTCAAGATCTCCGCTGTCTGTGGAGACTATTTTTTTTGCCCCATCCGCGCGAACAGAGAGGACGTCTACTATTTTTGTTTCTACACCTGCCTCCTGTGCATGGCTTTTATATTTTTCCATTAACTCCCGCCCTGAGATCGACGGAAAACCTGGAAAATTTTCCACAATATCTGCAAGCGCTATCTGGCCGCTAATCTCGCTTCTTTCAAGAACAAGGGTATCAAGTCCCGAGCGAACTGCATAAATCCCGGCTGTGAGCCCTGCAGGCCCTCCTCCCACAATAATTAGGTCGTACATGTTTACCTCCCGAATCCAGAAAATGATTTCCAAAAAAATGCATAATTAGGGAATTGATCAGCTAAATACAAACAATGGCATCGGCTTTTTTCGGAAGTCCTGTAAAAGCCACCTCTCCGTCAATAATGGTTGTTGGCACGCCAACAATTCCATATCTGTCTACCAGTGCCTGGCCTTCCGGAGTTTCCACATCAACTTCCTCGTACTCAAAATTATACTCGGACTTCAGGTCTTTCCAGAGCCTCCGAGCTGCCGGACAGACAGTACACCAGCTAGCGTGAACAAGAGTAACCTTAACCATAAAAACCCTCTAAAAGCTGCATTTGAAAGCTCATCCTATTCTATCAGTTTCCGAATATAAATAATTTGAGAATATCCATAAATCTGGAGAATTATATTTCATTACAGTTTAGAATATGCTTCTAACAAAAAGCTTTAAGATAATAAACCCCTAAAGCGGGCTATGCTCACATTCATAGGGCTGGGCCTTTTTGACGAACATGATATTTCGTTAAAGGGGCTTGAAGCTGTAAGGGAAGCTGATCTGGTTTATGCTGAGTTCTATACCTCCTGTCTAATGGGCACGAGTCTTGAAAAGATGGAAAAACTCTATGGAAAAAAAGTATGCTTGCTCTCAAGAGAGGATGTGGAACAGAACCCCGAATGGTTGATCGAAGCAAAAGACAGAAATATTTGTTTCCTAACCGGTGGAGACACAATGGTCTCCACAACTCACGTGGACCTGCGCTTGAGAGCCCAACAGTTAGGAATAGAGACTCGCCTTATTCACGGAGCTTCCATTGCCTCTGCCGTCTCGGGGCTTACAGGGCTGCAGAACTATGGCTTCGGGAAACCCGCAAGCATTCCTCACCCTTATGAAAGTCGGCGGGGCACAAGGGTTATCTCGGAAACTCCTTATGACATTATTAAGCAAAATATCAAAATGGGCCTGCATACCCTGGTCTTTCTGGACATAGATAACGAGAAAGGCTATATGACCGTGAACACTGCACTTGAGCTTCTCCTTGAGATTGAAGAAAAAAGAGGAGGAAAGCTTATGTATAGCACCATTGCAGTTGGTATAGCCAGAGCAGGCTCGGAAAAACCGGACGTAAAAGCTGATTATGCAGAAAAGTTGAAAGCTTTTGATTTTGGAAAACCTCTCCATATCCTTGTAATCCCTGGAAAGCTGCACTTTCTTGAAGCTGAAGCACTTGTTAAGCTTGCAGGAGGTCCCATAGGGCTTATGGAAGACTAGACTAAAGATGAACAAATATAACTCTCAAATAACTCTCAAATAACTCTCAAATAACTCTCAACTCATCTCCAAGTGATTAAGATGCCTGTGGATTTGAATGAAAAGGTCAAAAAATATGAAGACATGTTAAAAAGAGCACTCCAGAAAGTAAAATATTCCCCTATCCCTGAATCCCATATGTATGCCGTTGCAAAGGATTATTACACAATGGCTGAAGCTTACTATAAGGACGGCTTATATTTTCTTGATGCGGGAGACCCTGTAAATGCACTTGCCTCCTTCAGCTATGGGCATGCCTGGCTTGATGCTGGAGTAAAACTTGGTGTCTTTACAGTGGATGACGAGACTCTTTTTACCATATGAAAGAAAAAAAGATCCGTAAGAAGACAGAGGGATCGAAGAAAAAAGAACCGAAAAATCTCGAAACCCGGACTTGGAGAGAGTAGACAGTCCCTGGTAAATCAATTAAAGAGCCTGGAACTAGAAACTAAAAGCTTAACTGAAAAACCATATAAAAACTAAAGTCTATAAAATACTATTCGAACAGAGACGATTTATATGTTTTACTCTATTCGTAGGTTCCGTAAAAACTTTTCCTGAAAGGAAATATTCTTGAAAAACATGTAAACTAATGGTTGCGGTGGAGAAATAATGAAGAACTTTCATGTAGTACTTGAAGCAGCTTGGTTGGTTAGAGATGTAAAGACTGCTGATGACGCAATAGGAGTAGCAATTTCCGAAGCTGGAAAGCGCCTGAACCCTAAACTGGATTTTGTGGAGGTCGATGTGGGAACCACTTCCTGCCCGGTATGCGGGGAGCCTTTCAGCAGTGTTTTCATAGCAGCAAATACCGCTCTTGTTGGACTTATTTTTGAGATGAAGGTTTTTGATGCCGAATCTGCAGAACACGCGGAAAGGATCGCAAAATCCGTGATAGGAAAATCTCTCCGTGACATTCCGCTGACAGTTTTAGAAGTTACTGAATTCGAACGGTCAGGAGATAAGGGTGAGCAGCAGAAGAACAAGGCAAGCAAAACAGGCAAATGAGCAGCTATTTTCCTGAGTTTTGTCAAAAGAATATTTTCTTCCCAAAATCTATTAGAAACTCCGTAATAGAATATATTTCAGGCGGCTTCTTATCTAGCTTTTAGGAATATCCAACCTGAAAGACTTCTGGCTCTCCTAAGATCCAAAAAAAGAGGAAACTAAATGGACAGAATTATTTCCGTTGTAGGGCATACCGCCCTTGATTATATCGTAGATGTTGAAAAAATTGCAGGAAAAAACGAATCTTCCCCTGTCATCGATTACGAAGAATACCCGGGTGGAGGAGCTGCCAACATTGCGTTTGCCATCGCAAGGCTGGGCGGAAAAAGCCAGCTGATTTCACCTGTTGGTACGGATTTTGCAAGTTCCGGATACGAGAAAATCCTTACAAACGCGTGCGTTGACCTTTCCCGCCTTTATAGGCTCGAAGACAAAAAAATTTCTAAGGCGTTCGTTTTCACCGATAAAGAAAAAAACCAGACAACCTACTTTTACTGGGGTGCCTCCTCAAAATTCAAAGAACTGGAACCCGAACCTGCGGATTTTGTCCATCTGGCAACTGCGGATTCCGTATATAATGCAAAAATTGCGCAAGTTGCCGGTTTCGTATCCTTTGACCCGGGCCAGGACCTTGTCACATATCCAAAGGAGAAACTTGAACTCATTCTTGCTCATACTGATATCCTTTTTGCTAACCGGCACGAAATCAGGCGGGTTCTTGAGATGACCGGAAAAAGCTTCTCCGAACTTAAAGCCATGATTGACATTATCGTAGTCACATACGATGCTGAGGGCAGCAGGATTTATAAAGATAAAGAAGAATTCGCAATTCCTGTGGTTTCTGTTAAAGCCGTTGATCCTACAGGAGCAGGTGACGCTTACAGAGCAGGTTTCCTGTTAGCCTTTACAAGAAAATACTCAATTTCAACATGCGGAAAAATAGGGTCAACTGTAGCTTCTTTTGCCGTACAGACGCGCGGCTGCCAGACAGGCCTTCCAATCTGGGAAGAAATGAAAACCCGTTACGAAGCCAATTTTGGAAAATTAGAGCAGGGATACTGAGCTTGCGATTACCAAAGTTTACGGCTGAAAAATCAAAAAGTATATAAAATATTACATGATGAACCACGAGTTACAATTCGGAAGTACGGAAAGAGATAGTAAGACGTATGGGATGCAGATGAAACTCGCAGCACTAGTTTCCGGCGGCAAGGACTCGATTTTTGCCATTCACAAGGCTTTTGAAGAAGGGCATGAGGTCACCCACCTCATTAGTATTATTCCAGCAAGGCGCGATTCCTACATGTTTCATTCCGTCAACCTTCATATGGTAGAACTGATCTCAGCCGCAAGTGAAATCCCCTTGATCCAGCAGCAGTCCAGCGGAATCAAAGAACTTGAGCTGGATGATCTGGCCCTTGCCCTGAAAAAAGTGAATGTAGATGGAATATCCGTAGGTGCTATTGAATCCCAGTATCAGGCAGGTAGAGTGCAGAAGATCTGCGATTCTCTCGGGCTCAAAGTTTACAATCCTCTCTGGCATAGAAACCCTGAAGAACTGCTCTACGAGATGGCAAAAGTGATGGATATCCGGATTGTACATGTGGCAGCCGAAGGTCTGGACAAATCCTGGCTGGGCCGTCCAATTAATGTAAACTCAATCGAAAACCTAAAGGCGCTGCACCGCAGGTACATGGTCCATATGGCCGGAGAAGGCGGAGAATACGAAACTGTTGTCCTTGACGTTCCCTTCTACAAGAAGCGTATAGAGATAGTAAAAAGCGAAGTCGAATGGGAAGGAGATAGCGGCTCCTTAAAAATCCTTGAAGCAAAACTCGTCGACAAAAGCTGATTTTCGAGACAAGGAAGTTACTTTAAAATATCTTCTCTAAAGAAATTCTTTTCTATTGTAAACCTCAATTAAATCCAGGATTCTCAGGGCAAGATATGCACCATTTGCACCGTTATCGATCCCTACACTTCCGACAGGTACTCCCGCAGGCATCTGGGCTATCGAAAGCAGAGCATCGAGCCCTCCAAGCTTTGCACTCACCGGGACTCCTATTACAGGTTTTGTAGTCCTGGAAGCTAAAACTCCGGGAAGAGCTGCCGATAGACCTGCGATTGCAATAAAAACTTTTGCGTCAGTGCTTGAGATATACCTGTCAAGCTCATCCGGGTTCCTGTGAGCGGAAATAACCATTACTTCGTAAGTGTATCTGCTTTTCTCGAGCACGGTTAACGCACGGTTAGCTATCGACCTGTCAGATTCGGAACCCATAATTACCGAAATATCGACCATTTATCGCTCCTCTGCGGCGGTCAGGGCAGACTTCCCCTGCCACTCAATTCGTTCTGGCGTTCAATACTCATCCTGATAAGAATCTCGAAGATAGCTTTTACGGATCCCACATCAAGATTGAGCTCGGTTGCCGCATTTAAGGCCCTGTTGATTACCATCTCATTTTGTTTATGGTCATTTATTGAAGTTCCGTTTATTCTTTTTGATTCAAGCACCTTCTCAGCCAGATTGACTCTTTTTCCAATAAGAGCAAGGATTTCCATATCGATTTCTTTAATTTCGTTACGGACAGCTTCAAGCTCGCTCAAGCGAAACCCTCCCTGTATAAAGATATTGCATCTTTGTTACTTATTCTGGTCTCAATGACCCTGCCTTCCATCCCACAGCTCTCCCAGGCAGATTTCAGCTCTTTTATCTGATCATCCCTTACAAGTGCTGCATATGAAGGGCCTGTTCCTGATAGGCTAACTCCTTTTACTCCGCACTCAAGAGCTCGAAGCATATGCTCAGTGTCAAAGCCAAGAACCCCACAGTAGAGAAAGCCATTCAATGTCATAGCACGTTCATAATCACCATCCAGGGCAAGACTGTATGCAAGTTCTACAAACGGAGCAATCAATCGGGAACGTTTCACATTGGTATCCGCACTGAAAGCCTTACTTTCAGGAGCAAATATAAGAACTTTTGATTCAATTTCTTCGCGCCTGATCAGCTCCATATTCAGGTTGTTCGTAATAACAACTCCTCCAAGGAAAGAAGCACATGCGTCATCAAAAGCTCCGGTTATTGTAACTCCTACTTCTTTTGCAGCCCTTACTCCGATTTTCACGACTTCAAGAGGAGGAAGGGTCTTATCGATTGCGCGGAGGGTTGCAAGAACTGACGCATTTGCTGCGGCACTGCTACTTTTGAGCCCTCCTGCAAGAGGGATTTCACTTCTCGTCCTTACCATACCTCCTAACTCAAGCCCGTACTTTTTGAGGACCAGTTCGACGCAGCGCTCTATAAGACTGGCATCTCCTTCAGGCATCTCCTCAATGGAACCTGAAATCCCGGCTTCGCTTTCTGAAAGCTTAACCTTAGCAAAGGTCTTCAAATCGATCCCGAATGCTGCACCCTTCCAGGTAGCGATGGCGTTTATTATGGTTCCTGCTCCCGACGCGCAGGCTTGCCCTTCTAGTGTCATTAGACCCAAAATGCGCTGCTCTTTTATAATTTTTGCTACTTCTCTTCGAGCAAATCCACACATTAATAATCAAGTTGAATGTTACATATATTGCACATTTCGAACCCCTGCCAATATAGGACAATAATATTTGACTATTGGACATTTTATTAACCTTATATCAACAAAATGACCTTTTAGTATA
>JADGNM010000100.1 GCA_017883485.1 Methanosarcina sp. | reverse complement strand
ATAGATTTTGATCGGAATCAAAAAGAGGCGAGGGTCCACTTCATCCCCAACCTGAAGGTCGGGGTATTCGTGACCCTCTGCGCTCCCTAGTAATAAAGCGGCACTGGTTATATCTCCACATCACGCTTTTAGAAATTCCATAATCAATTCTCATATTATGGCTGGGGGATCAATCAGTATCGGAAACATGAACTTTGTTAACTCGGTTTTCAATCTGATAGGGTCAGGAGTATCCATATTTTATGGGGTGCCCAGCACATATCGTATACTTCTGCGGTATCCGGATAGATTCGAAAAAGCTTTTGTTAATGTCCGAACTGCTGCATCAGCAGGTGGAGGTATGGATAGAGGAATTGTGAAAGAGATCCTCAGGTTAGCTCCTGATCTGAAGATTCTGCCAATGTACGGGCAGACTGAGGCTACAGCCCGGCTTGCCTACCTGCCTTCCGAAGACGTGGATAAATTCGTTGACACAATAGGAAAGGCAATTCCCGGGGTTACACTGGATGTCTTCGGTTCTGAGTGCAGACCTGTGGAGCTAAACATAACAGGTGAACTGGTTGCCATGGGGGACAATATTATGCTAGGTTATCTGGATGATGATATCGCTACTCAAAAGAGGATCATAGACGGGTGGCTGCATACAGGAGACCTTGCACAGAAATTGCCCAACGGGTATATCAGACTGCTGGGGCGTCAGGATGATCTTATTAAGATCGGCGATCATCGTGTGAATCCGAGAGAAATTGAAAGGCATATAGAGGAGAACAACAAGGTCTCCAAGGTTTTTGTTGTGCCCGTATCCCATGAGCTCATGGGTACTGCGATCAGCTTAATGGTCATACCTACAGAAGAAACGGAAATTGACGATATATTTGCTTTCTGCCGGAAAAGCCTTCCAGGTTACCTGTGCCCAAGGGAGATACTTGTCATAGATCACCTACCATTGAGCGAGAACGGGAAAATATCCAATCGATCCATTGTAGAGGAATACAAACATGTCAAAGCTAGTGTGTAAAAAATGTATTCTTAGTTCGGAGATTCCAGGTATAAATATTAATAGAGAAACTGGTCTCTGCCACTTCTGTGAGACGTATACTCCTCTTTCCTCGCAGCAAAAAAGCGAATATCTGAATAAAATTGATGAGCTTTTCGAAACTCACAGCGGGAGGGGCAAATACGACGTTATTTATGCACTTTCCGGTGGAAAGGATTCTTCATACACGCTTTACAAACTCAAACAAGAATATCCTTTCCTGAAGGTGCTGGCTGTCCAGTTCGATAACGGGTTCACTTCTGAAAATGCAATAATAAATGCGAAGAAGATGTGCGATGTCACTGAATCAGATTATTTTAAACTGACAATAGAAAAAGAAACATTATACACTACATTCCGGAAAGCAGCCGAGTCTTACGATGCTTTTCCCAAGTTTGCCAAATATAGAGCCAGTGACATATGTAATGTCTGTATTACTATTATCAAAAGAAATTGATAGAACTGGCTATTGTCAATAAAGCACCTTTTATTGTATTTGCTTTCACAGCCGGACAATCTCCTAATCCCATAATAGATCTCTCACCCAGTTTTATACGCTGGTCCAGGGATCTGTTTGAGAAACAGCTTCAGAAAATAGGAGTTGACGATAAAGAGAAATTGTTCCTCATAAAAAGCGAAGTTGTTAAAAATATGGGTGAGAATGCTCCAAGTATCCTGCATCCTCTATGCCTATGGGATTATAGCGAAGACAAAGTACTGGAAACAGTTATGGAGATTGGATGGAAGCCGCCGGGTATCAACGACAGTAATTCAACCAATTGTACATTGAATTCTTTTGCCTGCTATAACCATTTTGAAAAATACGGATTCCATCCTTATACATTTGATGTAGCAGGGCTTGTCAGAAGCGGAGAAATGCCTCGAGAAGAAGGATTCGAAAAGATTAACCAGGAACTGTCAAAGCCATTGATAGAAGAAGCTGCAAAGAAACTTAAATTGGGTCTAAAAGAACATCAAAATTTGTCACCCAGTATTTAATGCTAGAATAAGCAGTCTGTTAATTTAGGGGGAAAAAATTATGCAAGTAAAGGAAGAAATGAATGTACGGATAATAGAAGAATTGAACAGAGACATAGGAGACGTAGCTCTAAATTTAAGGAGCTTTATTAAAAATCAGATAGCGGGTTTCAAGAAAAAAGGAGTTGTTTTAGGAGTTTCAGGAGGAATTGACTCTGCTGTGGCCCTTACGCTTTGCGTACAGGAGCTTGGAAGAGAAAATGTATATGGTCTACTTCTTCCGGAAAAAGAGTCGGCTCCCTCCAGTAAAACTTTGGGGGTAGAGATATGTGAAAGTATGGGCGTGTCTTATGAGGAGGTTCCCATCTCTCCAATCCTGGAATCACTTAACATTTATGAGAAGAAGGACAGGATCATAAAGAGAACCTGTCCCAAATACGATCCAAAGATCCACAAAACATCTTTAGTACTGCCCGATTTCCTTAACCAGGGGCTTTTAAACGTTCCTTATATCAGATTAATAAAAGATGGCGAAACAGTTGCAAAATGCAGGTTAAAGACAAGTGACTATCTGGAATTAATCGGTTTGCAGGGCGTCAAACAGCGATCCAGAATGTTAATTCAGTACATGTATGCAGAAACAATGAACTATGTAGTATGTGGAACAACCAATAAGACTGAATTGCTTCTTGGTCAGTACGTAAAATACGGAGACGGCGGTGTAGATCTTGAACCACTTGCGGACTGCTATAAGACACAGATCTATGCTCTGGGGAGATTCCTGAATGTTAACGAGGAGATTATGAAACGTCCTCCAAGTGCTGACACATGGAGCCATTACACAACTGATGAAGAGTTTTACTGGCGCATGCCTATGCATATTATTGATCAGCTACTGTATTCTCGGGAACATAATTTGCCTTTGCAGGTAATTGAAAAGAACACAGGACTCTCAAAAGACAAGATAGAGCATGCTCTAAGGCACATTAACAAAGTAAAGGATACCACGGAATATATCAGGGCTGTTCCGCCTGTTTATTATCTTAACAGATGATTTCAGAAGAAAAATGCTTCTAAAAAATGCTTGATGGCAAAGCCGCAATAGTTGCAATCTGGAGCTTTACGGCTTTGCCCGTGCACAGACATTACACATTAGTTGCGGTAGATGAAATGTGTGATTATGAACACCAGGGTTTCTATTATTCGTTGTAGCGATTATTCAAACGTAAAAAACGCTATCAAAGAGTCTCTTGACCTTATAGGTGGCCTTGAGAAGATCATATCCCCAGGAAAGCGAGTACTTCTCAAACCTAATGTGCTTGCCATTCGACCTCCTGAAGATGCAGTGACAACTCATCCGGCAGTAGTGTCTGCAATGTGTGAACTTGTTTCGGAGGTAGGGGGCGTTCCGATAATAGGGGATGGATCCGGAATTACGAGACCAGGATCTACTTCCACTTCACAGGCATTTAAGGTGTCGGGCATTGAAGATGTGGCTTCCAGGTACGGAGCAGAGTTAATAAATTTCGAAACTTACGGGTATACTGAAGTCGATATTCCGGGCGGCAGACAGTTTTCACGCCTGCATATCTCAAAAGCCATACTCGAGGCAGATGTAATAATCTCACTTTCAAAACTTAAGACCCATGAACTTACGCTTTATACAGGAGCGGTCAAAAACTTCTTTGGCATTATACCTCAGAAAAGCAGAAAGCAGGCTCACATCCTTGAAGATCGTAACCGTTTCGGAGAGGCAATTGTTGACATATATTCCATTGTCAAGCCTCATCTTGCAGTTATGGACGGCGTGATCGGTATGGAGGGAAATGGTCCTTCGAATGGTACGCCATTTTTTGCAGGCGTAATCATGGCGAGTTATGACTGTGTAGCTCTGGACATTGTAGCCTCTGAACTCATAGGAATTGATCCTTTGAAAGTTCCCACCAACAAAGCTGCACTCTCAAGGAAGTTTGGGACTGAACATCCGGAGATTGTGGGAACATCATTAAAAGACGTACAGGTCAGATTCAAAAGCCCGGAGGGCGGAACTACTGCCATAATACCGCCTTTTCTAATGAGGGTCCTTCGAAAGCAGTTAACTGTAAAGCCTTTTATTAATACATCAATGTGTGCGTTTTGTAAAGCATGTGTTTTGAACTGCTCGGTACATGCAATCGAAGAAGTAGGGAAATCACTCAAAATCAATGAAGAAAAATGTATCCAGTGCTATTGTTGCCGCGAACTTTGCCCTAAGGATGCGGTAGGAATAAAGAAATCACTACTTCTAAAGATTTTAACCCGGAGCAGAAGCTAATATAGACTTGTTTTAAAATCGCTGTCTTTTATGTTGATTTTAATAAAGAACAAACTATAGGAAATATATTTAACCGTTGAAGACTAAATGGAAAGTAGTCAATTTTATTAAAATTGGGGGTCACTACTATGACTGCAGTAGTATCTAACAGAGATAAAGTTACCTATGGTGAAGTTTCTAATTATTATCACAGTAATAAAATCATCTTCGGATTTAAATATCTTTATAAATGGATTTTGGAACGGCTTGCCTCAAGTGTTCCTGTTCCTTCATGGAGAGCAAAACTGCATAAAATGAGGGGTGTAAATATCGGGGAGAACGTATACATTGGTTACGATGTGGTTTTCGATAGGATACATCCCGAATTAATAACAGTAGGAGATTATGCTGAAATCGGGGATCGATGTATACTATCTGCACATTCAAGAGGCAGCTTAACTACAAGACAGGCATATCCCAGAACTGCGGACCCCATAAGAATAGGACGTGGAGTTTGCGTAAATCCGGGGTGTATAATTACTCAGGGGGTAGAAATCGGAGAAAACTCCATAATCGGCATAGGGTCAGTAGTTACCCGCGACATCTCCCCAAATAGCCTGGCTCTGGGCTACCCGGCTAGAGTTGTTAAAAAGCTTGATGGTGTAGGGGAGCTTCAAACTTAATATATACATACAAAATTTGATCTTCATGCAAACCTAATTTCAACACAAGCCCAATTTTTATACTTTTATAACTATTTTTCGGATCGATATCTAAATTCGAAACCAAGCTGGCTCAAGGCAAACAGAGAAATCATTATTATGAAGGCAATGCAAAATACTGATACAAAAGATTTTACAAGATAATTAAACAGGTCACTTTCAGGAAAAGTTACAGCCATTAACGAGAATACGCTGATACTTTTGTTGTATATTGGATATAAGTAAACACAATTTCCTTCATGAGCATCATCAAGCCATAGATGCGAAAGGAAAGCAGCTTCTGCAAAAAGACCCAGATAAACTGCCTTGCGAAATTTTCCGTATGCAATTAGTCCTGCAAGCATTCCGTACAGGAGGGCAAAGAAACTAAATAGAAATGAATGTGTTGGGACAGGGCCAATCCAACAGTGTCTTACATTATCGTTTACGATCAGATTATAAACTGCTGGGACATCCGGGAGTAGCGCAGATAAACTGCCTATAGATAGCAGCAATAGAATCTGTATCGAATCCATTAATGAGAGCTTCCTGCGAAAAATCGATATAATTATGGCATAGACTGCTGGTGCACTGATACATAATACAAAGAATAAAACGTGTACAACTGGATATGGCATGATAAAGCACTTTTCTCAAATACGAAAATATTTTAACCCAAGAAGGACTTGCTTCTAAAGTATTTAAGACTTCTCACAAATATTAAATGAGAATGCTAGCCAAGAAGTATGTCTTCTTAACTATATTTTTCTAATTCCTGTGCTTAAAGGGGGATTGTTTCGACAAACTACATATCTAAAACTGAATAGATTACCATTTGTTAATAAGTTTTCGATATACTGCTAAAACGCTTTATAACAGAGAAAAGTAAAGTAAAAGAAGAAAGTAAAAGAAGTATTTTGATTTCGGGATATATTTAGTTCTTCCCTATAAATTAATATAGTATGTAATTCAAAAAAGAGATAAGAGAATGTAAAGTAAGCTCAAGGCTCGCCAAAAGACTAAGCTTACTGCATTCTCGCACGTCTTAAAATTTTCTCGCTCAATGTCTTAACTACTTTTGTATATCGTTCAAAGTCATATACTTCTACAGGATAAGAATCTGTGCCTATTGGCTGTTCATTGATTGCAATAACTTCTACTGGTACAGGTATATCTTCAAAGTATGGCGTCGCGTAAACTTTGTAACTTTTTGAAATCCACATGGCTATCTCGCCAACTTTGGTGAGCGTGTACCACTCGCCATTAATTTCCATAGCTTTTCCATAATGGGCTTCTAAGGATGCCATCTCAAACATTCTTGCACCTCAATTTAATCGATATGCATAGAAGTATTCGCCATCGACTACCACTTCAACTTCCTCAGAGTCATAAGAACTAAGGAAAGTGCCGCGTCCATCTGATGAGACAGCATCCTCAACAAACTCATCCATGTCGTCTATCAGGCTCTGTATGTCTTCGTTGCAACCCTTACAGGCTTCTTGAAGAGCTGAGATAGCCTTTATCATACCTGAGCTTGCGCCACCTTTCGTATGGGATGCTATGAACTCAGGTCTAAAGCTCCAGACTGAATCCTCGATGTATTGCTTGACTGCTTCCTGTGCTTCATCATCTGAGCCGACTGCATACTCTTCTCCACCGTTGGAAAATATCTTTAGTCCATAGTGATCATACTTCAGTTCTCTCAACTCTTCCACTTCACAGCCAAGAACTTTTGCGGCTACCTGTTCCAATTTGGATACTTTCATCAATTGACACATGTTCATACCTTTATTAATTTTGTTTTATAATTAAACTGGCTGAGTGCAGGTCCGAAAGGTTTAATATTTAACATTTTCTCTTTTAGCTTAACTAATCTAAAGTTGTAGAGTCTAGCTTAAATATCAATACGATAAAATTTCTATTTATTAAAGTATATAATAATATCAAGCTAACACATAGCCATAGGAAGCCATTATAAAAGTAGCACTACTCAGAAGTTTTGACTGTGTATCAAAAGGTAGCGAATGGCTGTTAGAGTGGCGCCAATGGCATAGGGATAATATTATCTACAATCCTCTAAAAAATAATCCCTTAACACATTAGCTAATAATGCATATAAAAAGAGTAGGAAAAAGTAGCACTAAGGAAACCGTCATAACGCGCGCGTATATATATATAAACGCGCGTTATAAGCGGAGCCGCGTGTGTAATGTCACACGTGATCGAAGCGCGCCCAATTATTATTAAACAGCTTTTGCCTTTCTCCCAACCACCCTAAACGAGTAGGTAAATTTGTTAGGTTCTTACTAACTATTCGTTTACTTACGAACTAAGGTACTATCAATAAAAAAGTGATTAATGTATAGTGATTATTCGTTTTTAATCATCGAAATTTCAGGTAGGTCTTCATCAGTTAACCCCATTCGTCGCCCACATCCATTGATATGTGCATATATCGTTACTTTTTTCGGATATCGTCGCTTCAAATTTAAGTCGAAGTTTCTACGCATGTGTTTTTTGTACAAAACGTAATACATATAAGAACACTTCCGCATTTTATAAACGTTCTCGTGTGCACTTGTTCGTTTTTTCAACTTAGTGAGATACCTGTACCCTCTACGATTCCATTTGCTAACCATAACTTGAACCTTGTATAGAGGAAGTCCTGCAAACTCACACACTTCACGTAGTGTGAATTGCATATACGGATAGTGAAAACAACCATCAAGAAACAGTGCTTTTAGAACATTTCCATGATAAGAATACCCAGAAGCGTAAGGATGTATAGATGTGTCTTCCTTTTTTGTGATATCCTCCAGAGCTTTTACAAGGCTTTCTACCGAGTCGTAAGCACTTTCAGGTAAACTATCATTATAGTCATGGCGTATCCTGTCACATAGCTCTTTAAAGGACATATTTTTAATTTCTTCGTTCATTTTCTCATTGTCTTTAACGTTTATAAGTTATTTATTTGTTATTATAATTCAGAAGCAATATGTGTATATACCATTAATTATTTTTATCAAACAAAATCAGTTGCCATTATCGAATGTAGGATATATCAGCTCTATGACTCAAAAAAATATACCTGGTAACACAATATCTTTTAATATTTATTACTAGGGAGCGCAGAGGGTCACGAATACCCCGACCTTCAGGTTGGGGATGAAGTGGACCCTCGCCTCTTTTTGATTCCGATCAAAATC
>JADGNM010000099.1 GCA_017883485.1 Methanosarcina sp. | reverse complement strand
TAGATTTTGATCGGAATCAAAAAGAGGCGAGGGTCCACTTCATCCCCAACCTGAAGGTCGGGGTATTCGTGACCCTCTGCGCTCCCTAGTAATAAAGTGGATCAATATTATTAAAACTTAGAGTGTCATTGGTAGTTCTCGGCAAGTGCCTGTTCTGGTCTCAGGTTGGATTTTCTTGTACAATATGCCGCACCTTATGGATTTATGTTTTATTCCTGATATGCGGATGGGAAAGTATATAGTATAGTATGAAGAAGGCGATTGCCGCTTCATGTGGATTTGTATTTTGGCTATATCAGCAGATGGGAAAACATATATTAGTAGTAGAAAGAAAGGGATTCTCATACTAACAAATGGAAAATCATTAATTCAGCCAAAAGAGTAAAAAAGCTTATATAAATAATAACTGTTTAAGCTTTCGTCGAGAAATAGGCTTAAACAATTAACATCTAAATTTAGTTTTTAAAGATGCCATGGGAGAAGTGATCGGCTAAATGGAGATAATAACTAAAAATAAAATGGCTAAGGCAACGCTCAAAGCTCTGTTTGGCTTAGCTATGCTGTCACTAACACCAGCAATAGCATCTGCCAGTGAGGCAAATCTTAATATTCCGAACTTGAGCCAGGAGCAAAATAATTTACTGCTCTACGGTATTGTCGTCTGTGTATTAGGCATGCTATTCGGTCTTTACCAATTCATAAAGGTAAGAAGAATTCAGGCCCACCAGTCCATGCTAGATGTAGCCAGCACGATTTACGAGACGTGTAAGACATATCTTATCCAGCAGGGTAAATTACTGGGCATATTGTTTGTTTTTATAGGCGCCTGTATAGCCTTCTACTATGGCTTCCTGCAGAAAACACCTTTAAGTGGGGTTTTGATCATCCTGGCCTGGGCCATATTAGGTATGTTGGGTTCCTACAGTGTTGCATGGTATGGTATTCGTATGAATACCTTAGCTAACAGCAGAACTGCATTCGCTTCCTTGGAAACAAAACCTTTGAAAATGTTAAACATCGCTCTGGATGCAGGCATGAGCATAGGGGTCCTTCTGGTCTGCGTTGAGCTAATAATGATGTTAATCATCCTGCTGTTTGTTCCGCGGGAACTGGCCGGAGCAAGCTTCATAGGCTTTGCAGTTGGAGAATCCTTGGGAGCCAGTGTCCTGCGTATCGCCGGTGGGATATTCACCAAGATTGCGGATATCGGTTCTGACCTGATGAAAATAGTCTTTGGAATAAAAGAGGACGACCCGCGTAACCCTGGTGTTATTGCCGACTGCACGGGAGATAACGCAGGTGATAGCGTAGGACCGACCGCAGACGGATTCGAAACTTACGGTGTAACCGGCGTAGCCTTAATCTCATTCATAGTTCTGGCTGTGCAGCCTGCCCTGACTGGCATCCTGCTCACCTGGATCTTCGTCATGCGCATACTTATGATACTTACCTCCATCTGTTCGTTCTATATTAATAGAGCTTTCAGCCAGGTAAGATTCGGCAGCAAAACTGATTTCGATTTTGAACAGCCCCTGACCAGTCTGGTATGGATTACCTCAATTCTTTCTATCGCGGTAACTTTTGTTTTAAGCTATTATCTGTTAGGGCCGGGTTCCGGTGTACCTGCCCAGTTGGAAAAGCTCTGGCTGGTGCTCTCAGTAATAATAAGTTGTGGTACCCTGGGAGCAGCTTTGATTCCCGAAGTTACCAAAAAATTTACTAGCCCTAATTGTCTGCATGTACTTGAAGTTGTCAAAACTTCTCGCGAAGGGGGCCCCTCGCTGAACATCCTGTCCGGACTGGTCGCAGGTAACTTCAGTGCTTTCTGGATCGGCATGGTGTTCATCGCACTGATGTTTGCTGCTTATTATGCTAGTGGGTATGGTCTGAGTGAGATAATGATCTACCCCTCCATATTTGCATTTGGCCTGGTAGCTTTTGGGATGCTGGGCATGGGCCCGGTTACCATAGCCGTTGATAGCTACGGACCCGTAACAGATAATGCCCAGTCAATTTACGAGCTGTCACTTATAGAAACAATTCCTAATATCGATCAGCAGATCCAGAATGATTTTGGCTTCAAGCCTGATTTCAATAGGGCCAAACACTATCTGGAAGCCAATGATGGAGCAGGAAATACCTTTAAAGCTACTGCCAAACCGGTTTTAATAGGTACCGCAGTGGTTGGCGCAACAACAATGATCTTTTCGCTGGTCCTGGTTATTAAAAATGTCCTGGGGGTACAGCCGGAAGAAATTCTGACTTTGCTCAATCCCTATACCATCCTGGGATTCTTAGCAGGCGGTTCCGTAATCTACTGGTTTACTGGGGCATCAATCCAGGCCGTAACTACTGGAGCCCACCGGGCGGTTGAATATATCAAAAAGAACATCCGACTGGATGAAGGTGCCAGCCAGAAAGCAACCCTGGAGAACTCAAAAGAAGTTGTAAAGATCTGTACCCAGTATGCACAGCAAGGGATGTTCAACATATTTATCGCCATATTTTCTTTTACACTGGCATTCTCTTGCCTCTCCGCTCCCGTAAGTGGAAATCAATCCGTAGCGCTGTTCGTTTCCTACCTGATCTCCATTGCGGTATTCGGCTTGTTCCAGGCTGTGTTCATGGCTAATGCCGGCGGATGCTGGGATAATGCTAAAAAAGTTGTTGAAGTAGATCTGCAGGAAAAAGGCACGGCTTTGCATGAAGCAACAATAGTGGGTGATACTGTAGGTGATCCTTTTAAAGATACTTCCTCAGTAGCTTTGAACCCAATTATCAAGTTCACTACCCTGTTCGGTTTGCTAGCAATGGAAATTGCCATATCCGAGGCGTTCAGAAGTATAGCTCTCTATGTAGGCGGGATATTCCTTTTGATTGCCCTGTTCTTCGTATGGCGCTCATTCTACGGAATGAGAACGCCGGCAGAGTAGTAGAAAGAAAAGCTATTGATTAAGTACAATATGAGAAGACAAGTCCAATCAGGTCTTAATAACCGCGGAAAACGCAGAAGGACGCAGAAAAACTGTGCCCTTTTTTCTATCTTCCGCGTTTTCCGCGCTTTCAGCGGTTTAAGGCGTGTTCAACACCAATACTTCCTTAATTCAAACTCGAAATTTAATTTATGATAAACCTTGGAATCAATGAACTAGATCCAAAACTTCCTGGTTGTCGATAGTCATAGTTTTCTTAAAGTTCTTAATGATGTTCTTTATTTTAAGTCCGTTTAGACTTTTGTCCTCTTGTTCTATTATATTTCGTCAACCTACATACTTAAATTCATTTAAAATATTATCATATTTTTATACAATGATGTAATATAATTGATTGGTTAATGAGAGGGAAGTTTAAGCAAAGCAACAGGGAATTTTTGAGTGGCTAAAAATAGGTTATATGTTAGCGTTTACTAAAACAAAGGACAGGAAATTGCCGGCGAAATTCAGGAAGGGGCTATGGCTTACTTAAGCCGCGAGTATGGAACGATTGCAGTAGTTTCGATTATTCTTGCATTCTTAATTCTCTTTTTTCTTGACAACGGCCTGAAAATTGCGATAGGTTTTCTGGCAGGTGCTATCAATTCGGCTCTTGCCGGGTTTATCGGGATTTAAGAAAAAACAGATAAAAGAATTGGAAGTTAGTAGAAGATTGTGAGCGGGTTGGGGAGTGGGGGGTCATATGGGGAGTGGGGGGTATGGTATGTGAAAAAAAGTTTCCCGCTCACATCTTACAATTACTCTTATTCAAACTAATTATATAAATAGCTATCCATTCTGTCCGGTTAATTATAATAAATTAATCGTCGCCTTCAATGTTATTAAATTAATAATAAGTATGAATAAATATTAATAATTATGGCAAATATGGAGTTTAATGAGCGTTTAAATAAATTTTTTATTGAGTATAATATATTCAGGATAAACTAAGAAATTTTAAAAGATTGCCTGGATAGTTTCAGGAAAAAAGGAATTAAAGGATTCTTCGATTCGAAACAATGCAATAATCCTTATTTTCATTTTTAAGAATATTGACTAGGATCTTAACACGTTAAAGAAGGAAAGTATTAAAAAGTATAAAATAGCTCTCAATAGCCATAAAAAAGAAAATAATAGTAAACCTATCTCCTTTTCAACTAAAAAATGTATCGTACAGGCTTCGGACAATTTCTAAGGTAGGCTGCAAAGGAAGGGCCGAACCAATATTTTGAGCCTTTTTGGGATGGGAACGAAACAGCAATATGCCAGTGTCTATACGCCTTTAAGTAGACAGGATATTGAAAAGGCGCAGCGCAAAAGGTTAGGGATGGTTAAGGACGTCGAACCAGAACAACTTTATAAATTTGCCCGCGTTGTAAAAACGAGATGTCAGCACACAGAGTTTTGCACGGTATGCTGTGAGCCACTCTCACTGAATAAGGTTAAGACACTCAAAGATGGCATGAAAGCTATAGTTAGTGATGAAATCATAGCTATTGTCGAAGGAATATTCTTTGATAATCCGGATAGATTCACTTAAATTCTCAAAACTACAAGCACAAAAATTATTTGTTCAAAGTTTCTCATTGGTAGACAAATACGTTCATGAGGGTTAATCATGAAAAGTTTCGAAGGGAGGGCCAGAGAGCTTATGCAAAGCGATCCAGACGGCATTAGAAGCCTTGCAAGGGACGGCATAAGTCAAGCGGGAAGGTTTATGAGATAATCATTGAAACCGCGGGAGAAGAGCTCCAATGCGAGGCAATGAGGTTAAAGCTGACAAAATGGTTTACCATATATATATTGCCTCATAAAAGCACGTTCTCACAACTCCCCGGCCTGACCCACCTTTAGGATCAGATCCTACAACAACAGGCAGTCCTTAAGCTCAGGTCTGAATGGAGAAATTAAAAGGGGACAAAGTATGTATTTTATACAACTGTACAGCGGATAAATTCCTGCAGATAGAAAGAAGACCATTAATTATTTATATGGGAGTATTTCAGGTACCGGGAAATACAACTTAGTAATTAGAGTGACAAGAAACTATATACCTTATTGCGGGTTTTTAGTAATATGAAACCTGATAGGTTTTTGATTTATGGAGCAGCTTTTATAATTATGGGGCTTTCCAATTCTGTAATTCCTATTCTCCCCGAGCTTGCAAGCCCGCATAATATTGAGTTTGGAGGATATGCTTCCAGCCTGCTCTTTTCTACCTACTTCCTCGGAGCTCTGGCTACCATGCTTCCTTTTGGGATCCTGGCTGATAGGTTCGGAAATTTAAGGTTTATAGGTTTTGGCGTGGTTATGACAGCAGTCTCGGGTCTAACTATCCTGCTATCAGAAAATCTCTGGATCCTGTTGATCTCAAGATTTATAGAAGGTTCGGCATGCGGAGCTCTTTTCCCGGCAGCTTTTGCCACACTCTCAAAATCGAATGATCCACGGAGATACATAGGAGAATTTACATTTCTCTCCAATGCCGGGCTGGCAGCAGGAGCTCTCCTCTCAGGTTTGCTGGCAGACACATACCTGAAAAGTGCAATCCTCATTTTTACGTTTATGGCATTTATTTTGACTCTTCTACTTCTTCTCAGGCGCAGGGAGCTAATTGATCATCCAGGCATAGAGCAGTCAAGTGCATTGCCGAATTCGATTGGAAACCTTTTCAGAGAGTCCTGCAGAGAGATTATAGAACTTCTTGGCCGCAGCAACTCAAGGATCTGGTTAAGTTCTTTCCTCCTCAACGGAGCAATCGGAGTCCTTATAGCCTATTATCCAGATTACAGCCTGGGTACTCTCACAAAACTCCAGCTAGGGGGCTCAATTGCCAGCCTCTATGTCTGCGCCATGATTGCCTCTCTGCTCGCCGGAAGTTTCAGAGTCAGGGAAAAAACTATAATCCGCATCGGAGTAATATTTTCCATATTTGGAGCCCTTTTTGCTATTAAGTACCCTTTTCTTGGATTCTCAAGCCTCGGAGGAGGGTCCGGGCTTGCAACTGTAGGTTATGCTCTGGCTGCTGCCAGAGTAAATGCGGACAGGGGACTTGTAATGGGGCTTTTTAATACAACTATCTTTGCCGGACTTTCTCTTGTCCCCATTGTTGCAGGAATCTTTACAGGTTTTCTGAGTTTCGAAAACTTATTCATAGCAAACGGTTTTATTCTGGCAGGAGCCCTTATGTTTAAAGAGTGAAGATATAAAATTCAGGCCAGGAAAAGACCAGGAAAATTCAGAAAAAGATTAGGAAAATTTGGAAAAAGATCACGAGAACGACCCAGAAAAGAGAACCAAAAAAAAGACTCAGATAAGAGAACTAAAAAAACAGGCTCCGAATACAGGGCTGTTGAAATGAAGCATGATCATATAAATCAGCATAAAAATGAATACGTAAAATCTAAGAACCCATGAACTTTAAAAAGCTCCTACTTTATTCTTCAGTTTTTTCTATCCAGGCACTCTCCAACGCAGCAATTCCTATCCTTCCGGAGCTTGCCGGAGCAGGTAGTAGAGACCCTTTCGCGTCAAATATCCTCTTTTCGGGATATTTTGTAGGAGCTCTTCTTGCCCTTGTGCCCTTCGGGATTCTGGCAGACAGGTTAGGAAACCTGAAGATGGTTGGATTTGGCGTGCTGCTGACTGCCATTTCGGGCACAGTCATTTCGTTTTCAGAAAGCTTGTGGGTCCTTGGGATTGCCAGGTTCCTTGAAGGCGTGGGCTGCGGAGCCTTTTTCCCTGCAGCCTTTTCCATGATCTCGAAATGGAAGGACAGCCAGCGCAGCCTTGGGGAGTTTAACTTCCTGCTAAATGCCGGACTGGCTGCAGGCGTTTTTCTCTCCGGCATGCTTGCTGGATTGGGAATTAAGACCGCAATAGGGATCTTCACCCTTCTGGCAAGTCTTTCCTGCATTTTCGTTCTGTCAGAAGCAGGAGATCTTTTGTCCCCAGGCATAAAAGAAAAAAGATTGACTCTTCGGGACAGTAATTATTCAGTAAAAAATCAGGATATTTCTTTAAATCAGCAAGACACTTCTTTGTTTTTCGAACTTGGAGAGTACCTGAAAAAATCCCGGGAAACTGTTTTAAACAGCAGTTTCGGAAAGATCTGGGGGGTTTCGGTTCTTCTCTATGGGACAACAGGCATTTTGACTGCAAACTATGCGGATTACAGTGCTGGCTTCCTGACAAAACCTGAACTGGGGATGGCAATTTCGGCTTCGTATATGGCTGCGATGTTTAGCTCCCTAGTCGCTGGCAGATTAAAAGTAAATTCTAAAAGCATAGTAAGGTCAGGGATAATTCTTGCCTCAGCAGGTATTCTTCTTTCCTTAGAGATGCCTGTACTTGCCTTCTTTCTTATTGGGGCAGGAGGAGGAATAGCTGTCGTAGGGTTAATTACGGCCGTATCAAAGATAAACTCTAGCGGCTTTGTAATGGGGTTTTTTAATACAGGGATTTATGCGGGTCTCGGGCTGGGCCCAGTTTTTGGAAGTTTCTTTATGGAGTTCTTCGGTTATGAGACTGTATTTTTAGGAAGTGCTCTGCTGCTTCTTACAGCACTCTTTGTAAAGCTTGAGTGAAGCGCCACATAAGTTTTAAAAGGCTCAAAAACCCTATGCTATAAGAATGCGTAAGGTTTTGAAATAAGGTGATTGGTTGAAAGTAAAGTCAAGAGTTCAGCTGAGAAAAAATGCGAAGAACAAGCTATTAAAAGATCTTGTGTCCACTTTCGGAGACACGATGGCAGGGCTGGAAGACAAAGTTCTGGAAAAAATTACCTTTGATGAATATTCCGTTATCCTTGTTGATGGCAAGCCTTTGCTCTTCGAAATAGATGGACAGTTTTTTCCTACTGTCCGCGGAGCTCTTGAGATGGAACTTAATAAGCGCAATGTAACTGTGGATAAAGGAGCTATTCGTTTTGTTTCAAACGGGGCGGATATTATGGCTCCCGGGATCGTGGACGCTGACTCTGAAATAAAAGAAGGTGACCTTGTAATCATCGTTGAAGAGGCCCATCGAAAACCTCTTGCAATTGGAAAAGCCCTTATGAAGGGTCCACAGATGGTCGAAGCTGATTCAGGTAAAGCTATTAAGTCGATAACCCATGTAGGAGATAAACTCTGGAACATGGAGTTCTGAATTACTTTTAAATTGGGTAACTATTCAGCCTACCCAAAATCAGTTGATTGATATTGATTTTGACATCACAGATAAGTGTGATTAATAACCAATGGTAGAATAAAAAACGCAAT